>NZ_JAMXIO010000002.1:0-247912 GCF_059651515.1 Oerskovia sp. 140933 | reverse complement strand
ACGAGAGACCTCCGTTGGTCAGAGCCGGGTTCCTAGACAGCTCCCACTCGACACGGAGGTCTCTCTTCACGTCAACAACGGTCCTGGTCAGTACAGCTAGGGCCCGGGCAGGACCTGACACGACGGCCCGTGACCACACCCGCAGGTGCGGGCGGTCGCGGGCCGTCGTCGGCCGGGCCCGGGTGCCCCGCGCGCACGGCGTCACGTGCGCTCGGCGAACCGCCCCAGGAGCTCGGGCCACGCGTCCCGGAACGCTCCCAGCAGGGGGAGCGACGGGACGTCCTCGACCGCGACCCACGCGATCTCCAGGCTCTCCGCGTCGGTCGCACGAGCCTCGAGATGTGCACCGGGCACGACCTCCGCGAGCACGGTCGTGTACCGCCAGGGCCCGTGGTCGAGCACCCGCTCGCCCACGACGGCCACGAGCGTCGGGTCGACGCCCGCCTCCTCTCCTGCCTCGCGCAACGCACCCTGCTCGGGCGTCTCGTCGGGGTGGATCGCGCCGCCCGGCACACCCCACGTGCCGCCCTGGTCGCTCCACGGCGCGCGGTGCTGGAGCAGCACGTGGCCCACACGACCGTCCTGGCCTCGCCGCGCGACGAGCAGCCCAGCCGCACCGGCCAGCCCCCAGTGCCGCCGCCCGCAGGTGCACTCGACCCAGCCGTCGCCGGGCTGGAGGTGTCGGGGCGCGCGCGGGGCGTCGTCGGGCGAGAGGGGCGGGGTGGGTTCGGTCGGGATCGTCACGGTCCCACCCTGCCACCCTCAGGGGACCAGGACAGCGCAGCTCCCTGCCGGCGCCACGGAGAACGGGTCGGTGCCGTCGTCGCGGGTGCCGTCGCGACCAGGGCGGTGGGGGCGAGCGACGGTCCCTTCACTCGCGGAACGCGTTCTTCGGATCCGCGTCGCACTCGGTGACCCGTGGATCCTCCGCGGGGACGATGCCGGGGTCGGCGAGGACGTCGTCCGCGTCGACGCTCTCGTCGAGCACGTCGGCCCGCTGGAGACAGTCGACCAGCAGAACCGTGCGGTCCTCGTTCTGCGGGTTCTCCCGCAGCTCGTAGTAGAACGGTTCGACGAAGCCCAGGTTCTCGTCCTGGCACCGCGTGAAGACGGCGTCGGCCGCGGCCTCCTGCCCGTCCTGGATGCCCTCCATCCGGGTGCCGTCGGCCTCGAGGAGGAGCGTGTACCCCTCGTCCTCGACGCACGCCTTGAACCTGTTGCGCGCCTCGGAGTACTCGGCATCGGTGATCTCGTAGTCCTCGAGGACGCTGCGCTGGAACCCGGTCGTCGTCGTCATCGCCTGATCGAAGTCGGCCTGGAAGGGGCTCCGAGGTGCGTCCTCGCCGGCAGCGCACCCCGTGAGCACGATGACCAGCGCGGCGACCCCGATCGAGACGAGGGTGCTGCGACGGTTGTCGTGCCTGCTCACGCGAACCGCATCCAGCCGCTCGTCTCGGTGAAGCCGGGGACCTCGTAGTACCCCCGAGCCTCCACGCGGACGACGGTGAGCGGGGACAAGACCGACGGCGACGTCGAGCTCCCGGACTTGAGGGTGCCTGCCGCGTAGCCGATGGTGCCCCCCGCTGACCGGTACACGATGCGCGGCTGCGCCTTGGTGCAGTGGACCGAGGAGGTCTTGGCCTGCGGGTACGGGTAGCTCGCCTCGAACCCGCAGTAGCTCATGCTCATCCAGACGGCACCGGCCGGAGGGGCGACGACCTGCAACCCGCCCGCCACCAGCGCGACCGTGACCAACATCCTGAGAGTCTTCTTCATCGTGCGTTCCCCCTCCTCGGACCGTCGCCGATCAGCGACGGTTGGCGGGGAGAACATATCGGCTGAACGGGACAGCTGCAACGGATCGCCGGCGTCCGGGCCGGCGCGGTCCGGCGCCCGGGGCAGGTGGCTCCGGCGCGCACGAATTGCCTGGACGCGCGCCTTCCCGCGCCCGCACCATGGACCGGTGAGCCATCCCGAGCCGAACGCCGTGTCCGACCCGACCGCTGAGGATGTCGCCGCCGATCCCGCCGATCCCGTAGGGCCGTCCGCCACCGGCGCCACCGGCGCCACCGGCGACATTGACGACATTAACGACAAGCCGCGCTGGCGTCGTGACGCCACGATCTTCCTGGGTGGGCAGACCGTCTCGCTGTTCGGGTCGATGCTCGTGCAGTACGCGATCATGTGGCACCTGACGCTCGAGACGAAGTCCGGGTCGGTGCTGGCGCTCGCCACGGTCTTCGGGTTCCTGCCGCAGGCGGTGGTGTCGATCTTCGGCGGGGTCTGGGCCGACCGGCTGAACCGCAAGGTCCTGATCATCGCGGCGGACGCCTCGATCGCCGTGACGACGCTCGCGCTCGCGCTGTTCATGCTCTCCGGGACCGACGACCTGTGGCTCGTCTACGCCGCCCTCGCGATCCGCTCGGCCGGCGCCGGGATCCAGATGCCCGCGGTGTCCTCGCTCCTGCCGCAGCTCGTGCCCACGAGCCGGCTCATGCGGGTCAACGGGATCAACGGCTCGATCCAGTCGGCCATGACGTTGCTGGCTCCCGCCGTCGCGGCGGCCGTCTACGCGAGCTCGTCGATCGTCGCGATCTTCTTCGTCGATGTCGTCACGGCCGTGATCGGCATCGGGCTCCTGGCGATGATCCCCGTGACCAAGGTGCTGCGCACCGACGTGGCGGAGGGCGAGCAGGTCGGGTACTTCGACGACCTCGTCGGCGGACTGCGCTACCTGCGGGGCCACACGTTCGTCCGGTGGGTCCTGGGCCTCTACGCGGTCGTGTTCCTGCTGATCGTCGCCCCTTCCTACCTCACGCCGCTCATGGTCGTGCGGACGTTCGGCGACGAGGTCTGGAAGCTCACGGCCAACGAGCTCGCGTTCTCCGCCGGGGCGATCGTGGGAGGCGTGCTGCTCGCGACGTGGGGCGGGCTGCGGAACCGGGTCGCGATGATCGTCGGTGCCACGTTCGTGTTCGGCGTGCTGTCCGTCGGCCTGGGCCTCTCGACGAACATGTGGGTCTTCTTCGCCTTCATGTTCCTGCTCGGCGTCGCGGTGCCGGCCTTCGCGACGACCTCGATGACGGTCCTGCAGGAGACGGTCGAGCCGGACCGCCAGGGGCGGGTCTTCGGCTTCGTCGGGATCGTCATGGCGCTCGCGATGCCGCTCGGCATGCTGATCTTCGGTCCGCTCGCGGACCGGTTCTCGGTCGAGTCGCTCCTCGTCGTGTCGGGGGCGCTCATGTTCCTGGTGATCGCGGTCGCGGTGCTGGTCCCCTCGGGCCGTCGGGCGATGCACGCGGCCGACGCGCACAGCACCACCGGGTAGCGCCCGGGAGACGCCGAACCCGAGGTCCGTCAGGCTACCCGTGGGGGATGCCTGACGGACCTCGGGCTCGGCACCGGTCGGAGAGGGGTCAGTCGACGATCTCGCAGATCGCGGTGCCCGAGCTCACGCTCGCGCCGACCCCGGCCGTCAGGCCCGTGACCCGGCCTGCGCGGTGCGCCACGAGCGGCTGCTCCATCTTCATGGCCTCGAGGACCACGACCAGGTCGCCCTCGGCGACCACCGCGCCCTCCGACACGGCGACCTTGACGATCGTGCCCTGCATGGGCGACGCGAGCGTCGTGCCGTTGCCGTTGCCCGGCTGCGGGGCCGAGCGGCGAGAGGGGCGGCGCGCGGCGTTGGCCGAGCGGGCGCGCCCCGCGGCCATGCCGAGCCCTGCGGGCAGCACGACCTCGAGCCGCTTGCCGCCTACCTCGACCACGACGCGCTCGGTCGCGGGGGCTTCGTCCTCCTCGGGCGACTGCGCGGGGGTGGCGGGCGCGAGGCCCTTGAGCTCGTCCACGAACGCGGTCTCGATCCAGCGCGTGTGGACGCGGAACGTCGACCCGTCGGCCGGGACGAAGTCCTCGGCGTCGAGCACGGCCCGGTGGAACGGCAGGACGGTCGGGATGCCCTCGACCACGGTCTCGCGCAGCGCACGGCGGGCTCGTTCGACGGCTTCGCGGCGCGTGGCACCCGTGACGATGATCTTGGCGATCATCGAGTCGAAGGCGCCCGAGATCACGTCGCCCTCGGTCACGCCGCTGTCGACGCGCACGCCGGGCCCGCTCGGGAAGTGCAGGCGCGTGATGCGTCCCGGTGCGGGCAGGAAGTTCGCGGCCGGGTCCTCGCCGTTGATGCGGAACTCGATCGAGTGGCCTCGCGTGGCCACCGACGTGTAGCCGAGCGGCTCTCCCGCGGCGATGCGCAGCTGCTCGCGCACGAGGTCGATGCCCGAGACCTCCTCGGTGACGGGGTGCTCGACCTGCAGGCGCGTGTTGACCTCGAGGAACGAGATGGTGCCGTCGGCGCCGACGAGGAACTCGCACGTCCCGGCGCCGACGTAGCCCGCCTCGCGCAGGATGGCCTCGGAGGCCTTGTAGAGCTCGGCGCGCTGCTCGTCCGTGAGGAACGGCGCGGGGGCCTCCTCGACGAGCTTCTGGTGGCGGCGCTGGAGCGAGCAGTCGCGCGTCGAGACGACGACGACCGTCCCGTGCTCGTCCGCCAGGCACTGGGTCTCGACGTGGCGCGGGGTGTCGAGGTACCGCTCGACGAAGCACTCGCCGCGGCCGAACGCGGCCGTGGCCTCGCGGACCGCGGAGTCGAACATCTCGTCGATCTCGTCGACCGTGCGCGCGACCTTGAGGCCGCGGCCCCCGCCGCCGAAGGCCGCCTTGATCGCGATGGGCATCCCGTGCTCCGCGGCGAACGCGTGGACCTCGGTCGCGTCGGCGACGGGGTCGGCGGTGCCGGGCACCAGCGGGGCGCCCGCGCGGTGGGCGATGTGCCGCGCGCTGACCTTGTCACCGAGCGCGTCGATCGCGGCGGGCGGAGGGCCGATCCAGACGAGGCCCGCGTCGATGACGGCCTGGGCGAACCCGGCGTTCTCCGCGAGGAAGCCGTAGCCGGGGTGCACCGCGTCGGCGCCCGCGCGGCGGGCGACGTCGAGCAGCTTGGCGATGTCGAGGTAGGTGTCCGCGGCGCGGGTGCCGCCGAGCGCGAAGGCCTCGTCGGCGAGGCGGACGTGCAGGGCTTCTCGGTCGGAGTCGGCGTACACGGCGACCGACGCGATCGAGGCGTCGGCGCAGGCGCGCGCGATGCGCACCGCGATCTCGCCGCGGTTGGCGATGAGAACCTTCGACAGGCGTCGGGTCGGGCTGGTCGCGGGGTTCGTGGAGTTCTCGGGCACGGCTCACGGTAGCGCGTCGGGCGCCCTGGGTTCACGCTCCGACCACCGGTACCGGACAAGATTGGAGATCAGGCCAAGGCTCACCGGGGTCGTTTGTAGGAACCCTCCATGGTCGGCGGGGTGCAGCGGGCCGGAGCGCGTCAGGGTTGTACGCCCCCGACAAGCGGGCGGCCCGCCGCGCTCTCCTGCCGCCCCGCCGGAGCGCGGGGGTGGGGGAGCGGGCGGGCCGTCGTCGGGCCGGGCTCTCACGGGCCCCGAGCGGGCCCGGGGGTGCCCGGCGGGTCAGGACGTCAGGACCAGAGGTCCGTCCAGGTGACGCCGATCTCGCCGAGCAGCTCGCGCACGAGCGGCAGGCTGATCCCGACCACGCCGTGGTGGTCGCCCTCGATGCTCTCGACGAACGCGCCGCCGAGGCCGTCGACCGTGAACGCCCCGGCGACCGCGAGCGGTTCGCCCGTGGCGACGTAGGCCGCGATCTCGGCGTCGCTCAGGTCGGCGAAGTGGACGGTCGTGGAGCTCGTCGCCCCGAGGGTCGCCCCGCTGCCGCCGTCCTGCGGGTCGCGCAGGTCGACGACCCAGTGGCCGGTGTGGAGCACCCCGGCCTTGCCGCGCATCGCGCGCCAGCGCTCGGTGGCTTCGGCGGCGTCCCGGGGCTTGCCGTGGACGGCTCCGGCGAACTCGAGCATGGAGTCGCACCCGACGACGACGGGCGAGACCTCCTCCGGCCCGACGCCGTCGCCCGCCTCGTCGCGCTCGCGCGCCTCGCGCGTGACGACCTGGGCGACCTCCTCGGCCTTGGCCTGGGCGAGGACGAGCACGGCGTCGGCGGGGTCGAGGGCGCCGAACCGGGCGGCAGCCGCTTCGAGGACGGCGTCCTCGTCGAGGCCCGAGACCCGGACCTCGGGCGTGACGCCCGCCGAGCGCAGGGTCGCGAGGCGCGCCGGCGACCGCGAGGCCAGGAGGAGGCGGAGCGTCGGGGAGGTCGTCGTCCCTGCCGCGTCTGCGCTCACTGGAGCGCCTCGCGCAGCACGTCGAGGCCGACCGAGCCGAGGTTCAGGGCGCGCTCGTGGAACGCCTTGACGTCGAACTCCTCGCCGCGGGCCTCGGCTGCCGCGCGGGCGGCGTCGCGCGTCTGCTCCCACAGGCGCTGACCCACCTTGTACGACGGGGCCTGGCCGGGCCACCCGAGGTAGCGGTTGAGCTCGAAGCGCACGAACGACTCGTCCATGTTGACGTTGGCCTTGAGGAACTCCCAGGCCTTGTCGGCGTCCCAGCGGGGGTCCTCGGAGCCGCCGCGCCACTCCTCGGGCGCGTCGAGCCCCAGGTGCACCCCGATGTCGAGCACCACGCGAGCCGCGCGCATGCGCTGCCCGTCGAGCATCCCGAGCCGGTCGCCCGGGTCGTCGAGGTAGCCGAGGTCGGCCATGAGACGCTCGGCGTACAGGGCCCAGCCCTCACCGTGCCCCGAGACCCAGCACGCGAGGCGGCGCCAGGAGTTGAGCGTGTCGCGCGCGGCGACGGCCTGGCCGCACTGCAGGTGGTGGCCCGGGACGCCCTCGTGGTAGACGGTCGTCTTCTCGCGCCACGTGTTGAACTCGGTGACGCCCGGGGGGACGGACCACCACATGCGCCCGGGGCGCGAGAAGTCGTCGCTCGGGGGCGTGTAGTAGATCCCGCCGGTCTGGGTCGGGGCGATCATGCACTCGAGGTCCAGGACCGGGGTGGGGATGTCGAAGTGCACGCCGTCGAGGGCGGCGATCGCGGCGTCGGACGTCTCCTGCATCCAGGCGCGCAGCGCGTCGGTGCCGTCCAGCTTGCGGCTCGGGTCGGCGTCGAGGAGCGCGACGGCCTCCTCGACCGTGGCGCCGGGCCCGGCGATCTGGGCGGCGATGGCCTCCTGCTCGGCGACGACGCGCGCGAGCTCCTCGAGGCCCCAGCGGTAGGTCTCCTCGAGGTCGACCTCGGCGCCGAGGAAGGCGCGCGAGGCGCGGGCGTAGCGCTCGCGCCCCACGCCGTCGGCCGTGGGCGCCTGCGGGGCGAGGTCGTTCTCGAGGAAGTCCGCGAGCCGTGCGTAGGCGGCCAGGGCGCCGGCGGCGCCGAGCTCGAGCTCCTTGCGGACCAGGGAGCACGCCGAGGACTCGTCGAGGACGGCCGCGGCGGCCTCGCCCCGGACGAGCTCGACGAAGAACGAGGTCTCGGGGTCGGCGAGCTCGCGGGCCTGCTTGACGCCCTCGCGGACCTGGCGGACCGCTGCGACGTTGCCGCGCGCCGCTGCGGCGGTCAGCGACGCGATGTAGCCGTCCATGGCGCCGGGCAGGGCCACGAGACGGGACGCGACGTTCTCCCAGGCCTCGATCGTGCCCGTGGGCATGAGGTCGAACACGTCGCGCAGCTCCTGGAGCGGCGAGGCGATGTTGTTGAGCATCGCGAGGTCCTCGCCGGCGTCGTGCAGCTCGAGCGCGAGCCCGATGCGCTCGCGCATCGCGGCGAGCGTGACGCGGTCGACGTCGTCGACGGGCTCGGCGTCCGCGAGCTGGGCCAGCACGGCCCGGTCCGCGGCCGCGAGGGCCTCGTACCCGGCGGGCGACAGGTCGGTCATGAGGTGGTCGTAGCCCGTGAGTCCCATGGCCGTGGCGGTGAGCGGGTTCAGGTCGGCGACGGTGCGCACGTACGCGTCGGCGATCGCGTCGATCGCCGAGGGTGTGCGGGGGGTCCGGGTGCTGGGGGTGCCGGGTTCGGCCGGCGACGTGGGTGAGGTCACCCGGTAGAGGTTACTGCGTGGTACCCGCAGCGCCAGGACCGTCGTCCGTGAGGGGGATCAGTCCTGGCGCAGGAGTCGTTCCGCCAGGTCGAGGACTCGTGCCGGGTCGAGCGTGTCCAGCGGGACGGGGTGGCCGCCGTCGGGTCCGATGAGCGCCACCTCGTCGTTGTCCTCGAAGACGAGGACCGACCGCGGGGCACCCGGGAGGGAGAGGTCGACGCGCACGGTCCGCCACGCATCCGTGGGCGCGACCACCTCGGCGGCCAGACGTGGGTGCTCGGTCCCCGCTCGGCCGAGGTCCAGCAGGAACTCCTGGTGGTCGACCGGTGGTGGTTCGGACGCGGCGCCGTGGTCCGCCTCGGAGCCGGCGGCCACGGCGGGCGCCGGACCGTCGGCGTGAGGGCTCATCGCCGCGAGCAGGTCGTCGGCCCAGTCGCGCTGGTAGCGCACGAGCACGACGCGCGGTCGGCCGTCCGTGCCCTGCGGGTACCAGACGGCCACGGGGTCTCCCGAGCGCGGCCCGGCGGTCCCCGCGGGGACCGTCACCGTGAACGGTGCCCGCACGGGGAAGTAGTCGACCGAGAACGTGAGCCGGCCGCTCAGGGGCGTGGCGCCGTCGGGCAGGACGCCCGGCCCCGTCGGATCGACCTCGTCGACGAGCACCGAGCCCGTGGCGCGCTCGGCCGCCGAGACCAGGGCGTCGCGTGCGCGGGTCTCACGTTGTGCGTCGCGGTCGTCGAGGTAGCGCGCGAGCGCGAGGACCGCGACGAGCAGGAGCAGGACGGTCAGGACGCCCAGCACCGCGGCAGGCAGGGGCCAGCCCTGCGACGGGGCGAGCTGCTGGTAGGCGACGAGCGCGACCGTCGGGACGGTCGGGACGATCCACGCCCACCGGCGCCAGCCCGTCCGCGGGGCCAGCGGGGGCAGCGTGTCCGGGGTGAGGGGGCGTTCGACGTCCGCGGGGTCGTCGGCGAGCTCGAGCAGGACGGTCGTGGTCTGGCTCATGACTGCAGGCTCCACCGCCACGCGTCGGCGTTGTGCCGGCCCGAGCGTCCGCCGAAGCTCTTGGCCGTCGCACCCGCGCCGGTGCCGCGCAGGCCGCGCGAGCGGTTGGTCCACTCGGGCAGGGGCGCCTCGTCGTCGGGCACGTGCGACGCCGCCGCGGCGGCCGCGAGACCCGCGACGAGCGCAGCGACCTCGAGGTCGTCGGGCGCGCCGCGCACCACGCGCAGCTCCCGGCCCGACGACGCAGCCCCGGTCCCGCTCACAGGGCACCGCCCGTGGGGTCGTCGCCCGCGTCGCCGTACCCCTCGAAGTCTGCCGCCTCACCGCGCGACGCGGCCCACTCGGGGACGTCGAAGCCCGACTCGACGAGCGCGGCCACGACCTGCTCGCCCGCGTTGTCGAGGAAGTCGATCACGGCGTCGAGCGACGTGTCGGGCGTCCGGCCCGGGCCCACGACGAAGCCCAGGTAGAACGGCTCGGCGACCTCGGGGGCGGGTGGTGCGTCGGCGTCTGCCCCCGCACCGAGCTCCTCGTCGGAGGCCCACACGAGCGAGCTCAGGTCCGGGTGCATCCCGAGCGAGCCGTGCAGTGCATCGTAGAGCTGGGCGTTGAGCGAGCCGATCGCGGCCTCGAGCGCGAGGACGCGCGGGTCCTCGTCGGCCTCCGAGGCGCCGAACTCGGCCCGCACCCCGACGGCCGTGCCGACGTACTCGTGCAGGGCAGCGGCCAGGGCGTCGACGGCCGCGTGCATCGGGGCCTCGTCGACCGGGCCGAGGGGCTCGGTGCCGTGCGAGGCGGCGTCGTGCCCGTTGTCGGGGTGCTCGTGGCCGTGGCCTGCGTGGTCGTCGCCGTGCTGCTCGTCGGGCATGTCGTCCTCGCGGTGGGTCTCGTCGTTCGGTGGTCGTTCGGTGGTGGTGCCGGGGCCAGGGCCGGTGGCGGCCCGGGCGTCATGGCGTCACAACGGGATGTTGCCGTGCTTCTTGGGGGGCAGGCTCGCACGCTTGGTGCGCAGGGCACGCAGGGCGCGCACGACCTGCACGCGGGTCTCCGACGGGCGGATGACCGCGTCGACGTAGCCGCGCTCGGCCGCGTCCCAGGGGTTCACGATGGCCTCCTCGTACTCGGCGACCAGGCGGGCCCGCTCGGCGTCCACGTCGAGCCCCTGGTCGGCTGCGGCCTTCAGGGCCCCGCGCTGGAGGATGTTGACCGCGCCGCCCGCACCCATGACCGCGATCTGGGCCGTGGGCCACGCGAGGTTGACGTCCGCGCCGAGCTGCTTGGAGCCCATGACGATGTACGCGCCACCGTACGCCTTGCGCGTGATGAGCGTGACGAGCGGGACAGTGGCCTCGGCGTACGCGTAGATGAGCTTGGCGCCGCGGCGGATGATGCCCTGGTGCTCCTGGTCGACGCCCGGCAGGAAGCCCGGGACGTCCACGAGGGTCAGGACGGGGATGTTGAACGCGTCGCACGTGCGCACGAACCGCGCGGCCTTCTCGGCGGCGTCGATGTCGAGGGTGCCCGCCATCGCGAGGGGCTGGTTGGCGACGACGCCGACCGACTGGCCCTCGACGTGCCCGAACCCGATCAGCACGTTCTTGGCGAACAGCGGCTGGACCTCCAGGAAGTCGCCCCCGTCCAGGACGTGCTCGATCACGGTGCGCATGTCGTACGGCTGCGAGTCCGAGTCGGGGACCAGCGCGTCGAGCGCGAGGTCCTCGTCGGTGACCTCGAGCTCGGTGTCCTCGGGCGGGAAGCTCGGGGCGTCCGAGAGGTTGTTCTGCGGCAGGTAGCCGATGAGGTGGCGGACGTAGTCGATCGCGTCGTCCTCGTCGGTGCCCATGTAGTGCGCGACGCCCGAACGCTCGTTGTGCGTGCGGGCCCCGCCCAGCTCCTCGAAGCCCACGTCCTCGCCCGTGACCGCGCGGATCACGTCGGGGCCCGTGATGAACATGTTCGACGTCTGGTCGGCCATGACGATGAAGTCGGTGAGCGCGGGGGAGTACACCGCGCCGCCCGCGCTCGGGCCGAGGATGAGCGAGATCTGCGGGATCACGCCCGAGGCGGCGACGTTGCGGCGGAAGATCTCCGCGAACTGCGTCAGGCCCGCGACCCCTTCCTGGATGCGCGCGCCCCCGCCGTCCGAGATCCCGATCAGCGGGACGCCCGTGCGCAGCGCGAGGTCCTGGACCTTGGTGATCTTCTGGCCGTGCACCTCGCCGAGGCTCCCGCCGAAGACCGTGAAGTCCTGCGAGTAGATGCAGACCTGGCGCCCGTCGACCGTCCCGTGCCCCACGACCACGCCGTCGCCCGCGAGGCGCTTCTTCTCGAGCCCGAAGTTGACCGAGCGGTGCTTGGCGAACGCGTCGAGCTCGACGAAGCTGCCCTCGTCCAGGAGCGCCTCGATGCGCTCGCGGGCCGTCTTCTTGTTCCGGGCGTGCTGCTTGGTGCGAGCGGCCTCCTCGGGGACCACCGACGCCTCGGCGCGACGACGGTCGAGGTCGGCGAGCTTCGCCGCGGTGCCGATGAGCTGACCGGTGGGGGCCGGGGTGGTGCCGGCGACAGGTTCGTTCACGCAGCCGAGCCTAGTTGGTGGGTGGCGCCAAGAGGGTGCGAGGGATCGCACCGGCGTCGGCGCGGACGTTGGAGGGTTCCGACAAACGTGGCGTGGGTGGTGTGCGGCGGGCCCCGCGGGCCCGTGCGCACGCACCTGGGTGCACGGCGCGTCGTGGCCCCGCTGCCGCGGGCGGGGTGCGCCCGGGCATGATGGGGGCATGACGACCGCCGACCACCCTGCGCTGCGCCCCGGCTTCCTGCGGGACCTGCTCGTCGCCCCGCACGGCCCGCTCGCCCGGCTCGAGGTCGTCGAGGAGTCGACCTCGACGAACACCGAGCTCGCTGCGGCCGTGGCCGCCGACCCGCAGGCCTGGCCCGCGCCCGCGCTGCTCGTGGCCGAGCACCAGGTCGCCGGACGAGGTCGGGCGGGGCGCGGCTGGGAGACGCCCGCGCGGACCGCGCTGACGGGGTCGCTCCTGGTGCGCCCCGAGGTGCCGCGCGAGCGCCTGAGCTGGCTGCCGCTGCTCGCGGGCCTCGCGACGGTCCGGTGCCTGCGCGCGACCGCGGGCGTGGAGGCCGTGGTCAAGTGGCCCAACGACGTCCTGGTCCCGGCGCCGGGTGCGGACGAGGGGGCCGCCGTCGAGCAGGCGGGGTGGGGCACGTACCGCAAGGTCGCGGGCATCCTGTGCGAGCTCCTGCCCGACGGCGGGGCGATCGTGGGCGTCGGGCTCAACGTCCTGCAGAACGAGAGGGAGCTCCCGGTCGCCACGGCCACGTCGCTTGCCCTGGTCGGGGCGGCCACGACGGACCGGGAGGTGCTGCTGACCGCGCTCGAGGAGTCGTTCGCGCAGATCCTCGGCCGGTGGCAGGACGCGGCCGGTGATGCGGCGGAGGCCGGACTCGTCGAGGAGTGCGTCGAGGTCAGCGCGACGCTCGGGGCGCACGTGCGGGTCGACCTCACCGGCGGGGGCCGGGTCACGGGCGAGGCCTGCGGGTTCGGGGCGGACGGCTCGCTCCTCGTGCGCGCGGCGGACGGCACGACGCACGTGCTGCACAGCGGCGACGTGCACCACCTGCGCCTGCGCGACGGCGCCCCCGCCGCGACGGGCCCGACGTCGGGCAGCGAGGTCCCGGCGGGCTGAGCGCGACGGATCGTCAGGACCGCTGCTCTAGGATCAGGGTGTGACGCACGACATCCCCGAAACAGCCGAAGCGACCACCGAGACGTCCGAGGCGGCGGGGGAGAGCCGGCCGGAAGGCCGAGCAGCAGGGACCGGGCTGTCCGAGCTCTCGGCCACCGACAACCCCGCGTCCCCCTCCGCACCCACGACCGTCGAGGCCGACCTGGACGAGGCGCTCCTGGGCGGTCCCCGGGCGCTCACGGTCGACGGGCTCGCCGAACGGGCCGGCCTCACCGAGCGGCAGGTGCGCTCCTACTGGCAGGCCCTCGGGCTGCCCATCACCGAGGAGCAGGAGCAGATGTTCACCGAGGACGACGCGGTCGCCCTCGAGGAGATCTACTCGGTGGCGGAGCGCGAGAAGTTCGACGACCGGTCGCTCACGACGCTCATCCGGTCCATGGGGCACACGACCGAGCGGCTCGTGCTCTGGCAGGTCGAGGCGCTCGTCGAGCACATGACCACACGGTTCGGCCTCGACGACACGAGCGCGCGGCTGCTCGTCCTCGACCGGCTCCCGGACCTCGCACCCGTCCTGGAGACCCAGCTGCGCCACGCCTGGCGGCGCCAGCTCGCGGCCGTCGCCGCGCGGTTCACGGTCGAGTTCTCCGAGGCGCGCGCCGGGGACGTCCCGGACGCCGGGGCGCTGCCGCTGCCGCGAGCCGTGGGGTTCGCGGACATCGTGTCGTTCACCAAGCGCACGGCCGGGCTGGGGTCGAGCGAGCTCGCGGAGTTCGTGCAGCTGTTCGAGACGAGAGCCCGCGACATCATCACCGCTGCGGGCGGCCGGGTCGTCAAGACGATCGGCGACGCGGTCCTCTACGTCGCCGACGACGTCGCGACGGGGGCGAAGGTCGCGCTGGGGCTCGCGGGCGAGGGCGAACGCGCCGGCGGCGGGGTCGAGGTGCCGCCGGTCCGGGTGAGCCTGGTCTGGGGGCGCGTGCTGTCGCGGTTCGGCGACGTGTTCGGCCCGTCCGTGAACCTCGCCGCCCGGCTCACCGAGATCGCCGAGCCCACGACCGTGCTCATGGACCGCGAGACCGCGGCCCTGCTCGCGGGCGACACGCGCTTCGCGCTCACGGCGCAGCCCGAACGTGAGGTCCACGGGCTCGGGGTGATCGAGCCCGTGCGCCTCCAGTGGGCCTACAAGGGCTGAGGGAGACCGGAGCCGCGGCGCTCGCCGTTCCTGGGCGCCCGTCCGTCCTGGACGGGGGCCGGCCCTGGACGGGCGTCAGAGCGCGCGCACGAGCTCCGGTCCGTTGTTCGCGACGCTGTTGACGAGCGGCGCGACCTCCTGGGCCTCCATGCGGACCTCGGGGGCGACCAGGAGCCCGGCCGCCTCGTCCTTGCCGACCGCAGGGTCGAGCCACGCGTCCCACCGGTCCGGGGCGAGCGTGAGCGGCATGCGGTCGTGGATCGAGGCGAGCGCCGGTGCCGCGTCGGTCGTGATGATCGTCGTCGAGACGAGCCAGCGGGTGGGATCGTCGTCGGCCTTGGCGGGGTCCCGCCAGAACTCGTAGAGGCCCGCGAAGGCCGCGACCGTCGGCCCGTCCGGGTGGATGAAGAACGGCTGCTTGGTCACCGTGGGCCTGCGGGCGGTGGATCCCGGGGCAGGGGGAGTCTCGATACGGCGCCACTCGTAGTACCCGTCGGCCGGCACCAGGCAGCGCCGGGCCGCGAACGGCTTGGCGAACGCGGGCTTGTCCAGGAGGGACTCGGCGCGCGCGTTGATCATGCGCGCCCCGACGCCCGGGTCCTTGGCCCAGCTCGGCACGAGGCCCCAGCGGGCCACGCGCAGCGACCGCCGGACCTCGCCCGTGTCCTTGGCCGCGCGCTCGACCACGATCCGCACGGGGTCGGTCGGGGCGACGTTCCACGAGGGCGGCAGGAGGCGCGCGTCGTCGGCGAGGTCCGCGATCGCGAACTCGTCGGCGAGGTCCTGGGCGTCCCGGAAGGAGGCGTAGCGTCCGCACATGTCTCCCAGGATGCCCCGTGCCACCCACGCCGTGCGCGCCCGCACACGATCCGCGGCGCCAGGTTCGGCGCCCGGTGCCGCTTGGCCGCCGCCGGTCGGCGCTGGCAGCCGCTGCCGCCGGCCGCGGGTGGGCGCCGCTGGGCGCCGCCGGCCGCTGACTGAACGGCGAGGGGCGGGGCGCGGGCCGAGCTGCGGCGTCGGGCACGTCACGAAACCTGGGGCCGAATCCGGGGGTCGGTGGTCCGTCGAATCGTTATGATCGAACCCATGGAGACACCCCCGGCAGGAACTGCACCCACCCCGCCGGCCCCCCGCTCCACCCCGGAACCCGTTGCCACGAACGGACGCCCCGGCCGGTCGACCGTCAAGTGGGTCCTGCTGCTCGGCGCGCTCGCGACGCTCCCGGCGTTCACGGTGGACATGTACCTGCCGCTCCTGCCGGACGTCGCGACGGACCTCGGGACCAGCCCCGCCATGGCGCAGCTCACCCTCGCGGGGATGCTCGTCGGCGGCGCCTTCGGCCAGCTCGTGATCGGGCCGCTGTCCGACCGCTACGGCCGACGGGCGCCCGTGATCATCGGGCTCTCTCTCCACGTCGTCACGTCGATCCTCTGCGCGGTCGTGCCCGGCATCGGGTGGCTCGTCGCGCTGCGGGTGCTGCAGGGCTTCTTCAACGCCTCGGCCCAGGTCGTCTCGATCGCGGTCATCCGCGACCGGTTCACCGGCTCGGACGCCGCCCGCATCCTGTCCCGCCTGATGCTCGTGATCGGGCTCGCGCCCCTCCTCGCCCCCTCGTTCGGGTCGCTCATCGCCTCGCACGGGACGTGGCGCTGGGTGTTCTGGGTCCTCGCCGTGCTCGGGGCCCTGCTCGCACTGATCGTGCTGCGCTTCATGCCCGAGACCCTCGAGACCGAGCGCCGCCAGACCGGCGGGGTCGGCAGCGTCTTCCGCGGCTACGGCGCGCTCCTCAAGGACCGGCACTTCCTCGCCCTGGCCGTGCTGCCCGGGCTCGGCATGGCCGTCCTCATGAGCTACGTCGTCGGCTCGCCGTTCGTGCTGCAGGAGGGCTACGGGCTCACGCACCAGCAGTTCGCGGTGCTCTTCGCCGTCAACGGGATCGGCCTGGTGATCTCCGCACAGGTCAACGCCTCGCTGGTGCGCAGGGTCGCCCCCATCCGGATCCTGCGCACGGCCCTGGTGCTCCAGGGCGTGTTCGCCGTGGGGCTGCTCGTCGTCGCGCTCACGGGCGCCGGTGGCCTGATCGGGCTCCTGGTCGCGCTGTGGCTCACCCTCGCGCTCCAGGGCCTCATCCCGGCCAACGCGTCGGCGCTCGCGCTGACCCGTCACGGCGAGCGGGCGGGCACCGCGGCCGCGGTCATCGGGGCGTTCCAGGCCGGCGTCGCCGGTCTCGTGAGCCCGCTCGTCGGTGTGCTCGGCGGCGACGAGATCGCGATGAGCGCCGTCATGCTGGGGGCAGTCGTGGCGTCCCTGCTCGTGCTCGGGCTGGCGACACCCGCCTTCCGCAAGGGTGGCTGGCACATGCCGGCGTGACCCGGTCCTCGGCCAGGAATCACCCCGGTTCGTCAGGACATTTCACAGTTCCTTTGCACGACGCGAAGCCTGCACCCCTGTGGTGGGCCTAGGCTCATCCCATGCCCAGCCCGAAGACCGCCCCGAAGAGCGGCCCTCATCACGCGCGCTCGCAACGCTCGCACGCGGTGTCCCGCGTCGTCGGAATGGTGGCGACGGCCGGACTCGCCTTCGTCGGGACGGGCGCCGTGGCGACGTACGCGGACATGCAGAACTCGCTCGAAGTGAGCGACGTCTCGGGCCTCGTCGCAGGGGGGGCGGCCGAGCCCCGGGACCCTGACGACCCGTTCGCGGGCAAGGCCCTCAACATCCTCGTCATGGGCACGGACTACCGCGACGCGGAGAACGCCGCGATCGCGGGCGAGGAAGACGGCATGCGCTCGGACACGACGTTCGTCGTGCACGTCTCGGGCGACCGCAGCCGCATGGAGGTCGTCTCGATCCCGCGCGACTCGCTCGTCGACATCCCCTCGTGCAACCTGGCCGACGGCTCGACCACGGAGCCGCGCAGGGGCGCGATGTTCAACGAGGCCTTCCAGATCGGCGCGGGGAACGACGAGAACATGATCGGTGCCGCGGCCTGCACCATCACGACCGTCCAGTCGCTCACCGGCCTGGAGATCACCGACCACGTCGTGGTGAAGATGAACGGCGTCGTGAACGTCGTCAACGCGCTGGGCGGCGTGCGGATGTGCCTGCCGGAGGCCATGAAGGAGAACCCGAGGTACGGGACCCTCGACCTCCCCGCGGGGGAGACCACCCTGACGGGCGACCAGGCGATCAGCTACCTGCGGGCCCGCCACGGCAAGGGCATGGGGCTCGAGATGGGCAGCGACCTGACGCGCATCCCGCGCCAGCAGGCCTTCATCGACTCGATGCTGCGCGAGGTCCTGTCGAAGAACGTCATCACCAACGCGCCGCAGCTCTACGCCACGATCAAGGCCGTGCTCGGATCGGTGAGCGCGAGCCCGTCCCTGGCCGGCCTCGACTCCCTCGCCGGCCTCGCGTTCTCCCTCAAGGACATCGACACCAACGAGATCGTCTTCACCGAGCTGCCCGTGGTCCAGGCGCCGTCCAACAAGAACCGTGTCGTGTGGACCAAGGACGCCCAGGCGATCTGGGACCGCATGGCCGCCGACGAGGCGCCGCCCGGCCACGAGAAGGCACCCGCCGACCCGCGCGACGACGCCACGACCCCGAACACCGGTGGCGACACGGCGACCGGTGGCGACACGGGCGCTGCCACCGGTGGCGACACCGGCACGGCGACCGGTGGCGACACGACGGGTGCAGCGACCGGAGGGGACACCGGCGCCGCGACGGGCGAGACCGGCACCGGGACCGAGACCCCGGCCACACCGGTCGAGCAGGACGCGCCCCGCCTGCCCGGCGTCTGCGAGACCTGATCGTCGAGGTCCTGCGCTCACGTCGAGCGCAGGGCCCCCAACCGCCGCACGGCGTCACGCAGCACGTCCTCGCGCTTGACGAACGTGAAGCGGACCCGCGACGCCAGGGCGAGCGCCGCCGTCGGGCCGGACGCCTCGTCCGTGCCGGGCGCACGGCAGAACGCGCTCACCGGGACGGCCACGACCCCCGCGAGCCCGGGCAGCCGGCGGCACAGCTCGACGCCGTCGTCGAAGCCCAGCGGGGCGCCGTCCGCGACCACGAAGTACGTACCGCGCGGCACGACGACCTCGAAGCCCGCCGACACGAGCCCCTCGCACAGCAGGTCGCGCCGGGTCGCGAGCGACGCGGCCAGGGCCCGTGGCGCCTCGTCGTCGGCCAGGGCCTGGGCGATCGCGGGCTGGAACGGTGAACCCGACGTGTACGTCAGGAACTGCTTGACCGTCCGCACCGCCTCCACGAGGTGCGCGGGACCGTGCAGCCAGCCGACCTTCCACCCCGTGAACGAGAAGGTCTTGCCCGCCGACGAGATGGTGATCGTCCGCTCGGCCATGCCCGGCAAGGACGCGACGGGCACGTGCACCGCGTCGTCGTACACGAGGTGCTCGTAGACCTCGTCCGTCACGACGATCGCGTCGACCGCGCGGGCCGCGTCCGCGACCACCTGCAGCTCGGCGCGCGTCAGGACGGTCCCGGTCGGGTTGTGCGGCGTGTTGACCAGGACCAGCCGCGTCCGCGGCCCGACGGCGGCACGCACCTGGGCAGGGTCGAGGCGGAACCCGTCCGGGGTCGGGTGGAGCGGCACGGTCACGTGCGTGGCCCCCGCGAGCGCGATGCACGCCGCGTGCGAGTCGTAGAAGGGCTCCAGGGTCACGACCTCGTCCCCCGGCCCGGCGAGCGCCAGGATCGTCGCGGCGAGCGCCTCGGTCGCGCCCGTCGTGACGAGGACCTCGGTGTCCGGGTCCACGTCCAGGCCGTAGCGCCGACGCTGGTGGTCCGCGACCGCGCGGCGCAGCTCGGGGATGCCCGTGCCGGGCGGGTACTGGTTGTGCCCGTGCTCGATCGCGCGGATCGCGGCCGCCTTGATCGCGTGCGGGCCGTCCACGTCCGGGAAGCCCTGGCCCAGGTTGATCGCGCCCGTGCACGCCGCGAGGTTCGTCATCTCCGCGAAGATCGTCGACGCGACCGTGCCGTCGGGACGCAGCAGGCCCGTCGCGGCGGCTGCGGTGCGCCAGCGGCCGGGCACCTGGGGACGGGGCGCCTGGTGCGGCTGGGCGTCGCGCGGCTGGGCGCGGCGCGGCTGGGCCTGGCGCGGCGCGTCCGACAGGTCCTGCTGCTGCGGGTCCTGGGGCCGATCGTCGCTGGCGGGGGTGGTCGAGGACATGCGACGACCCTATGCCGGGTGCCGGGTGCCGGGTGCCGGGTGCCGGGTGCCGGGTGCCGGGTACGGCAGGCCGCCGCCTGCGGCCGACGACGACACTGACCACATCCCGGACACGTGCCCGAGGCCGAACCGCGGGATCCTGCGGATCGGCCGAACTTTTCCACAGGATGCGTGCGCGCCCCGGCGGTCGTGCCCTAGTCTCGGCGCGCAGCCACCCCGCCGGGTGGTCGTGCTGCGCGGGGGGCGCGCAGGGACGCAGGGGAGCGTGGCGCGACGATGAGCACCGCAGGAGTGGCGATCCTCGAGGGCGAGGTCCGCGAGCTGATCCGCCGTCGAGGCGTCGATCCCCTGCGGGACAAGCCCGGCATCGACCGGCTCGTCGCCGACGCCCTGGCCGACTACGACACCCGGTCCGCCCTCGGCGCCGTCCCACCGCTCGCCGACGTCCCGGGCGCGGTGCGCGCGGTCCTCGACGCGGTCGCCGGGCTCGGCCCCCTCCAGAAGTACCTCGACGACCCGGAGGTCGAGGAGGTGTGGATCAACTCGCCCGCCCAGGTCTTCGTCGCCCGGGGAGGGGACGCCGAGCTCACGTCCACCATCCTCACGACCGCCCAGGTGCGCGACCTCGTCGAGCAGATGCTCAAGTCCTCGGGTCGGCGCCTCGATCTCTCGAGCCCGTTCGTCGACGCGGCCCTGCCCGGGGGCGAACGCCTGCACGTGGTCATCCCGGACGTCACCCGCGAGCACTTCGCCGTGAACATCCGCAAGCACGTGGTGCGGGCCTCGCACCTGGAGCACCTGGTCAGGCTCGGATCCTTGACGCCGCACGCCGCGGCGTTCCTGCACGCCGCGGTCCAGGCGGGCCTCAACGTCCTCGTGGCGGGTGCCACCCAGGCGGGCAAGACGACCATGCTCAACGCCCTCGCCGGATCGATCCCACCGAACCAGAGGGTCATCACGTGCGAGGAGGTGTTCGAGCTGCGTTTCGCGGTGCGGGACCTCGTCTCGATGCAGTGCCGCCAGCCCAGCCTGGAGGGCACGGGCGAGATCCCGCTGCGACGCCTCGTCAAGGAGGCTCTGCGCATGCGTCCGGACCGGATCGTCATCGGTGAGGTACGGGAGGCGGAGGCCTTCGACCTGCTCATCGCTCTGAACGCGGGGGTTCCAGGCATGTGCACGATCCACGCCAACTCCGCCCGCGAGGCGGTCTCGAAGATGTGCACCCTGCCGTTGCTCGCGGGGGAGAACGTCTCCGACCGCTTCGTGGTCCCGACGGTGGCGGGTGCCGTGGACGTGGTCGTCCACCTGGGCGTGACCGTGGACGGTCGGCGAGAGGTCCGGGAGATCGTCGGGGTCCCCGGCCGGGTGGAGCAGGGGGTGGTCGAGGTCTCGGACCTCTTCCACCGGGCCGCCGGTGCCCTCGTACGGGGCGACGGGTTCCCACCGGCCGGCGACCGGTTCGCTCGGGCCGGCATCGACCTCGCCGCGCTGATGGCGGGTCCACGAGCCGGCGAGGCGGGCTGAGATGGGCGTCGCGGCGGGCCTGCTGCTCGGGGTCGGAGCGTTCTGCGTCTGGTGGTCCTGGTGGGAACCGGGTCCGCGTGCACCTCGTCGGACCGACGGGTGGTCGGCGAGGACGCAGGACCTCCTGGTGCTCGCAGGCGTCCCCTCGCTGACGCCCCGCGCGCTGGTCACCGCGAGCACGGTGCTCGGAGCGCTGGTCCTCCTGGTCACGCTCGCGCTCACCCGGGCCCTGCCGGTGGCCGCGTGCTTCGCATCGATGGCCGCTGCGCTGCCCACCGCGCTCGTGCGTTCGCGGGCCCGGCGCCGACGTGTGAGCCTGCGCGACGTGTGGCCAGAGGTCGTCGACCACCTGGCGTCCGGGGTGCGCGCAGGTCTCTCGCTGCCGGAGGCGGTGGGGCAGCTCGGGGAGCGGGGACCGGTCGAGCTGCGCGAGCCGTTCAGCAGGTTCGCGCAGGACTTCCGTGCGAGCGGGCGCTTCGGTGACTGCCTCGACGCCTTGAAGGCACGGTTGGCGGACCCTGTCGCGGACAGGATCGTCGAGTCGTTGCGCATGACGAGGGAGGTGGGCGGCACGGACCTCGGCAGGCTGCTGAGGACGCTCGCGACGTTCCTGCGCGAGGACGCGAGGACGCGGGGCGAGCTCGAGGCGCGACAGTCGTGGACCGTGAACGGCGCGCGTCTCGCTGCGGCGGGGCCGTGGGTGGTCCTCGCGCTGCTCGCCACCAGGCCTGAGACGGCGCAGGCCTACAACTCTCTCCAGGGCGCCGTGGTGCTGGGCTGCGGTGCGCTCACGTCCGTCGTCGCCTACCAGATCATGCGCCGGATCGGGCGACTGCCCGAGGAAGTGCGGGTGCTGCGGTGAGCGGCGCCGGGCCGAGCCTGCTCGAGTGGCTCGGGGCCGTCGCGGGGGCGATGTTCGCGTGGGGGGTCCTGGTCGTCGTCGGTCGCCTCGCGGCGAGGAGGGCTCGTCTCGACGAGCGCGTCGGCCCGTACCTGCGGGTGCTCGGGACGACGTCGGCGCTGCTCGAGGAGTCGACGGCGCGTCCCACGTTCCCGACCCTCGACCGCCTCGTCGGTCCGTGGCTCACGGAGGTCGGGAGGACCCTCGAGAGGTTCGGCTCGACGCGTCCGGCTCTCCGCCGTCGGCTCGACCAGGCAGGACGTACCGAGAGCGTCGACCAGTTCCGCGCGCAGCAGGTGGTCTGGGCCGTGCTGGGACTCGTCGGAGGCGTGCTCGTCGCCCTGCTCCTGGCCACGACCCGCGGGTCGTCACCCGTCGCCCTGGTGGCGCTCGTCGCGTTCTGCGGTCTGGGAGGCTTCCTCGGCTGCGACCACCTGCTCTCACGGCAGGTCACCCGTCGCGAGGAGCGGATGCTCATGGAGTTCCCCACGATCGCGGAGCTGCTCGCCCTGTCGGTCGGCGCCGGGGAGGGTCCTGTCGCAGCGATGGAGCGTGTCGCGGCCATGGCGCGGGGCGAGATGTCGAGAGAGCTGTCGACGACGCTCTCGATGGTCCGTTCGGGCGCGCCCCTGGCCCGCGCGCTCGAGGGGCTCGCGGACCGGACGTCGTTGGCCAGCCTCACGCGTTTCGCCGAGGGCGTCGCGGTGGCCGTCGAGCGGGGTACCCCGCTCGCGGAGGTGCTTCGTGCCCAGGCGCAGGACGTGCGGGAGGCGAGCCGACGCTCCCTCATGGAATCGGGAGGACGCAAGGAGGTGCTCATGATGATTCCCGTGGTCTTCCTGATCCTCCCGGTGACGGTCGTGTTCGCGATCTTCCCGTCGATCACGACGCTGCAGGTCGGCCTCTGACCGGGCGGACGCCGAGCGGAGGGCCGGGTAAGGACCGCCTGCTGCGCACAAGAAGCCCCGCCCGCGAACGGCGGACGGACGACCTGGACCACCGACGCGTCGAACGACGCGGCCGACCGACGAGGAGCATGATGACGAGACACCTGACGACCTGGATCGAGCGCGGCCGACGCCGCCTCGTCGCGAACGGAGCCGAGCGGGGGGACGTCCCGGGCTGGGTCCTGGTGACCCTGATGACGGCCGGGCTGGTCATCGCGCTGTGGGCCGTCGCGGGCCCCGCGCTGACCTCGACCTTCACGAACGCCATCAAGAGCGTCGGCGGTCCGTGACGAACCGGCCGCCACGCCGTGCCCCGGTCTGCGGCTCTGCGCCCCCCGAGCGGGAGGAGGGCTCGGCGGTCGTGGACTTCGTGCTCGTCTCGGTGCTGCTGCTCGTGCTGTTCCTCGGCATCCTCCAGGTCGTCCTCGCGGTCCACGTCCGGGCGGTCGTGATCGACAGCGCGGCCGAGGGGGCCCGGGTCGCGGGTCGGGCGGGCGGGGACCCGGCGGACGGGGTGGCGCGCACCCGCGCGCTGATCGACGCCTCGCTCTCCAAGCGCTTCTCGCAGGACGTCACGGCGCGGGAGATCGATCACGAGGGTGTGCGTGTCATCGAGGTGACCGTGACGACACCGCTCCCCGTGGTCGGCCTGCTGGGCCCGGCCGGGGTCGTCACGGTGGAGGGCCACGCGCTGAAGGAGGAGCGGTGAACGGCGCCGTGGGGACGATGTCCCTTCGCCCGTGCGCCTCGCGGCGGGGGCGCACCGCACCTGAGGCGCCCAGGATCTCGGGTCTCCGGGGGGTGCGCGCGGCGCACGCCAGGGCCGCCCGGCGGTTGACCGGACGCCGTCGCGGGAGGGAGGAGGGGAACGCGATCGTGGAGTTCCTCGGGGCCGCGCTCATCCTCCTCCTGCCGGTGATGTACCTCGCGCTGACGCTCGGCCGGATCCAGGCGGCGATGTTCGCCGTCGAGGGCGCGGCCAAGGAGTCGGGCCGGGCGTTCGTGACGGCGGACTCCGTCGCGCAGGGGGAGGCGCGTGCGGGGATCGCGGTCTCGTTGGCCCTGGACGACCAAGGGTTCGCCGATGTCCGTCCGGCTGACGTGCTGACCATCTCGTGCTCCAGCACACGGTGCCTCGCCCCGGGGTCCGAGGTCACGACGGTCGTCCGCTACGAGGTCCCCCTGCCGTTCGTCCCTCCTGCGGTCCGCACGTGGGTGCCCTTGGCGGTCCCGGTCGAGGCGGTCCACGTGTCGCCCGTCGACGTCTACGCGGGGGTGCGCTCGTGAGGCTCCTCCGCGGCCGGGACCTGCGGTCGGGCAGCGTGGGAGCCTCCCGAGCAGCGGGGGAGAGCGGGCAGATCATGCTCCTCACCAGTGCCTTCGTCGCGTTCGCGCTCCTTCTCGTGACGGTCGTGGTCTCGGCGACCGGGGTCCATCTCGATCGCAAGCGCCTGTTCGACGTCGCCGACGCGGCCGCCCTCGATGCCGCGGACTCGATGGGGCAGGACACGTTCTACGAGGGCGGGATGGCCGACCCTGAGCGGGAGGCGGTGCTCGTGCTGAGCGACGTCGAGGTGCGGGCCTCGGTCGAGTCGTTCGTGGCCGCGCACCCCGAGATGCTGGACGGCTTGCACGGTGTCACCATCGTCGAGGCGTCGACGCCGGACGGGCGGACCGCCGAGGTCCGCCTCGCCGGATGGTCTCGGCCCGTCCTCGTCAGCTGGGTCACGCAGGCGTGGTCCGAGGGCATCGTCGTGCAGGCCCGGGCGAGCGCGCGCGCCTGGTGAGCGGAGCGGGTGGCCGACGCGTCGTCGCGACCGGTGGACCACCCCGTGATCGGCCGCCCGATCGTTCACTTTGTTAACAAAAAATGCACCTTTTGCCTGGTGGCTGCGAAAACTTACACTTCGCCGCTATGGTGATCCGGTCCGACACCCCTCCAACGACGGAGACTTACATGAACGTACGTGCAAAGAAGCAGTGGATCGCGGGCGGAGCCCTCGGGGCGATGCTCCTGGGGTCCGTGGCGATGGCCTCTGCAGCCACCGCCGACGAGGTGACCCACGGTGAGGAGGACGTCCAGATCGAGGTCGCCGTCACGCCGGTGGGGGCGCTCACGCTCAACGTCGCCAACCCGTCCGTGACCCTCGGCGAGTCGACGAGCCCCGAGATCTGGGCTGCAGGGAACCGTGAGTTCACGGGCGTCCTCGACGGCGTCAGCGTCAGCGACGACCGCAACGACGTGGCCGACGGCGCGGGCTGGGCCGTCACGGGCCAGGTCAGCGACTTCACCGCGGCGGGCCTGCCCGACATCACCCACGACCACCTGGGCTGGGTCCCCGAGCTGGCGAACCCGGTCCCCGGGGACTTCAACGTCTCGCCCGGCCTGCCGGTCGCCGGCGAGCTCCAGGAGGTCCCGGACGAGCCGGGCCCCGGTGGCAGCTGGCTCGAGGGCGGCATCCAGGTGGGTGACCTCCTGGTCTCGGCCGGTGACTCGGCCGAGGCGAACGGCCAGTCCTTCGGCGTCAAGGCCGGGCTGAACCTCACCGTCCCGAAGAACACGCCCTCGGGTGCGTACGCGTCGACGCTGACGCTCACGCTCATGGAGGGCTGACAGTTCTCCGTGACCTCGTGTCATGGACGGAGACGTTGCAGGGCCGGCGGAACCCCGTCGGCCCTGTAGCGTCTCCGGAGCAGGGTGCCCGTTCGAGGTGGATCGGAAGTCGCGGTGAGCAAGGACATGAAGAAGGCACGTGAGTCGGGCGGTCGGCCGCCCGGCAGGTTGCGTCGAGGGCTCGCGGGGGTGGGCGCCCTGACGCTCGCGCTCCTGGGTGCGGTCGGCACGGCGCACGCGGGCGAGCAGGATCCGGGGGACATCCGGTTCTCGGTCAGCACCGCCTCTCCCGAGGGGCCCGACGACCGCCGGATCTTCGACTTCGTCGCGGAGCCGGGGGCGCAGATCCAGGACCAGGTCGCCGTCTCCAACCACGGGGCCGTCCCCGTGACGTTCGCGATGGTGACGAACGACGGCATCTTCACGCCCATGGGCAACTTCGACATCCGGACCTCCGACCAGGAACCGCAGGACTCCGGTGGCTGGTTCGAGGTCCAGCCGACCGTCGACGTCCCGGCGGGGGAGACCGTGGTCGTGCCCTTCACCATCACCGTGCCGGAGAACGTGACACCGGGCGACCATCCTGCCGGGATCGTCGCGACGGTCACGACCGCTTCCTCGGCGGCAGGTCCTGGGGTCGGGGTCGAGAGCAGGGTGGGGGTGCGGGTCAACCTGCGGGTACCCGGGGAGGTGGTCCCCTCGATCGCGCTCGACCGGGTGACGGCCACCTACACGCCCTCGTGGAACCCGTTCGCCCCGGGAGACGTCCGGGTCGCCTACGAGGTGACCAACGACGGCAACCTGACGGTCGGCGCCGAGCAGTCGGTCCGCTCGTCCGGCGTCTTCGGGATCGGCGACACGACGGTCGACCGGGGCGTCGAGGGCGTGGAGGAGCTGATCCCGGGAACCTCACGCACGACGACCGTCACGGTCGCCGGCATCTGGCCCGTCGGCCCTGTGACGACCGAGGTCGTCGTCACGCCGACGCCCGTCTCGACGGACACGACGGCAGGCGCCACCGACGTCCCGACGGCGGACCTCGCGCCGGTGGTCGTGTCGGTCACGACGTGGGCGATCCCGTGGGTCCACCTGCTCCTCGTCGCCGTGGCGGTGCTCGTCGTGCTCGGGGTCCGGGACAACCGCAAGCGCAGGAAGCAGCGCCTCGAGGCTCTCCTGGCGAAGGCGCGCGCCGAGGGGCTCGCGGCGGCAACCGCGCGTCCCGCCCCCGCAGCGGCCCCGACGGCGCCCACGACCGCGCCCACGACCGCGGCCTCGCCGGCCGGCACCGGGGCCGCCGAGCCTGATCCGGCGGCGGTCGTCGATCCCGCTCCCGCAGCGGTCGCCGCGACCGGCGGCGACGTCCCGGACGGGCCCCGGGCGGCGTCGTCGGGCGGCTGACGGCCCACCGGACGAACCTCGGACGCAGGACGGGACCGTGCGGTCCGTCCGCGTCGCGTAACCTTGAGGACCGTGGCCACCATCGACTTCCCGCACGAGATCCGCGCTCTCCGTTCGACCCTCGCGACCATCAGCGCCGTGAGCGACCCGGACGCCCTGCGCGTCCAGATCGCCGAGCTGTCGGACAAGGCGTCGGCGCCGGACCTCTGGGACGACCCGGACGCGGCCCAGAAGGTCACGACCGCGCTGTCGCAGACCCAGTCCGAGCTCGACCGCATCACGAGCATGAGCGACCGGATCGACGACCTCGAGACGCTGGTCGAGATGGCCACGGAGGACAACGGCGACGCCGAGACCCTCGCCGAGGCGGCCTCCGAGCTCGAGCAGATCCGCAAGGACCTGGGGGTGCTCGAGGTCAAGACCCTGCTCTCGGGCGAGTACGACGCGCGCGAGGCGGTCGTGACCATCCGCGCGGGCGCGGGCGGCGTCGACGCGGCCGACTTCGCGGAGATGCTCATGCGCATGTACCTGCGCTGGGCCGAGCGCCACGGCTACCCGACGCAGGTCCTCGACACGTCCTACGCCGAGGAGGCGGGGCTCAAGTCGGCGACGTTCGAGGTCAAGGCGCCGTACGCCTTCGGGCACCTGTCGGTCGAGGCCGGCACGCACCGCCTGGTGCGCATCTCGCCGTTCGACAACCAGGGGCGCCGCCAGACGTCGTTCGCCGCGGTCGAGGTCATCCCGCTCATCGAGCAGACGGACTCGGTCGAGATCCCGGAGTCGGAGATCAAGGTCGACGTGTTCCGGTCGTCGGGCCCCGGCGGCCAGTCCGTCAACACGACCGACTCGGCCGTGCGCATGACGCACATCCCCACGGGGATCGTCGTGTCGATGCAGAACGAGAAGTCGCAGATCCAGAACCGTGCGGCCGCCCTGCGCGTGCTCCAGTCGCGCCTGCTCCTGCAGCGTCAGGCCGAGGAGAGCGCGGCGAAGAAGGCCATGGCCGGTGACATCAAGGCCAGCTGGGGCGACCAGATGCGCTCGTACGTCCTGCACCCGTACCAGATGGTCAAGGACCTGCGCACGGAGTACGAGGTCGGCAACACCTCGGGTGTCTTCGACGGCGACATCGACGGGTTCATCGAGGCCGGGATCCGGTGGCGTCGCAGCGCTGACCAGGCCTGACGGCGCCTCCGGGGACTGCGTTCCCCGGCGGTCACGGGTCCCGGGGTGAATCGGTCGACCGGCACGTCCGATCCGGCCGCACCCGGCGTGTCAGCGGGGTCAGGAGTTTCGGACGTGCCTACTCTCGTGGGCGACCAGCGAACGATTTTCGCTTCCCCCAACGAGAGACTGGTCAAGCCTTGTGATCCGTTTTGAGAACGTCTCGAAGGTCTACGCCCGTGGCGCCAGACCTGCCCTGAACGGCATGTCCGCCGAGATCGAGCGTGGCGAGTTCGTCTTCCTCGTCGGCGCGTCCGGTTCCGGGAAGTCGACCTGCCTGCGCCTCGCGCTGCGCGAGGAGCGGCCCACCCAGGGCAAGGTCTTCGTGGCAGGCCGTGACCTGTCGACCCTGTCGAGCTGGAAGGTACCGTCGCTGCGGCGACAGATCGGTGTGGTCTTCCAGGACTTCCGGCTGCTGCAGAACAAGACGGTCTTCGAGAACGTCGCGTTCGCGCTCCAGGTCACGGGCAAGCCACGCCACATGATCGCCGTGACGGTCCCCGAGGTCCTCGAGACGGTCGGTCTGCAGGGCAAGGAGAAGAGGCGCCCGCACGAGCTCTCGGGCGGTGAGCAGCAGCGCGTCGCGATCGCGCGCGCGTTCGTCAACCGACCGTCGATCCTCCTCGCGGACGAGCCCACGGGAAACCTCGACCCGAACACCTCGCTCGGGATCATGAACCTGCTGTCGCGGATCAACGCCACGGGGACCACGGTCGTCATGGCCACGCACGACTCGGGGTTCGTCAACCAGATGCGCCAGCGGGTCATCGAGCTCTCGAACGGCGTCGTGCTCCGCGACCAGAAGGACGGCGTCTACGGTGCGGGGGTCCCGATGCCCGACGACGACGCTCTCCGTGAGCCGTCGGGTCACCTCGCGGAACGGCCGTGGTCGCCGCCGGTCGAGGTTCGGCCGGTGCCGGCTCTCGAGTCGCCGGCGCACGCCCAGGGCGTCACCGGCACGGTGCGGGTGCAGCCGTCGAGCCAGGGGGAGTGGTAGCTGGTGCGCGCCCAGTTCATCCTGGCCGAGATCGGTTCCGGCCTGCGCCGCAACCTCGCGATGACGATTTCCGTCATCCTCGTGACCTTCGTGTCCCTGACCTTCGTCGGTGCGTCCGCGCTCCTGCAGCTCCAGATCGGCAAGCTCAAGGACGACTGGTACGACCGCGTCGAGGTCTCGGTCTTCCTGTGCCCGATCGACTCTCCCAACCCGACGTGCGCGGGTGGCGAGGCCTCGCCCGAGCAGGTCGAGGCGCTCGAGACGCTCTTCGCGAGCGAGCTCGGCGACGAGGTCGAGACGGTGTACTTCGAGTCGAGGGAGGACGCGTTCGCCTCCTTCGAGGAGCGGTTCCCCGACGGGTACAACGGAACCCAGCTCACGGTCGACGACATGCAGTCCTCGTTCCGCCTCAAGCTGACCAACCCGGAGAACTACGAGGTCGTCAACGACGTCGTGACCGGTCGACCCGGCGTGGAGGCCGTCGAGGACCAGCGGCGGATCTTCGACTCGCTGTTCCTGGCCCTGAACCGCGCCTCGCTCATGTCCGGCGGGCTCGCGGTCGTGATGATGCTCGCCGCGGTGCTCCTCATCACGACCACGATCCGGCTGTCCGCCATGAGCCGT
Source organism: Oerskovia sp. 140933 (assembly GCF_059651515.1). Classification (NCBI taxonomy): domain Bacteria; kingdom Bacillati; phylum Actinomycetota; class Actinomycetes; order Micrococcales; family Cellulomonadaceae; genus Oerskovia; species Oerskovia sp. 140933. The sequence goes on along the minus strand of NZ_JAMXIO010000002.1, from coordinate 218,596 downwards.
CAGCGCGAGACCGAGATCATGAAGCTCGTCGGGGCGTCCAAGCTCTTCATCCAGCTCCCCTTCATCCTGGAGGGGGCGATCGCCGCGGTGGTCGGAGCGTTCCTCGCGGTCGGGGGGCTCTGGCTCGGGGTCAAGTACCTCGTGACGGACTGGCTCCAGAGCTCGGTGAGCTGGATCGCGTACATCTCGGAGGCGGACGTCCTGCGGATCGCCCCGCTCCTGCTCCTCATCGCGTTCTTCCTGGCGGCGATCTCGTCGGTCGTGACGCTCAGCCGATACACGAGGGTGTGACATGTCCCAGCTGACCAGACGCCTCGCCGCGGGCGGTACCGCGCTCCTGCTCCTCCTGGGGACCGGTGTCGCCGCGACGGCCGACGACCTCGACGACCAGCGTGCGGCCGCCGAGCGTCGGCAGAGCGAGGCGCGCGCGGCCCGGGAAGGGCTCGAGTCCGAGCTCGAGGGCACGGACGCGGAGCTGGCCCAGGCGATCCTCGACCTTCAGGTCATCGAGGGGCGGCTGCCGGTGGCTCAGGCAGAGCTCGACACGGCGGAGGCAGAGCTCGAGCGCACGCAGCGCGAGGCCGCCCAGCTGGAGGTCCGCCTCGAGGACGCGCAGGCCGAGGAGGCCGCGATCAGCGAGGACATCGAGAAGTCCGCGGGCAAGGTCAGCTCGGCGAAGTCCAGCATCGCGGAGATGGCCCGGCAGGCGTACCGAGGCCAGGGCGAGGTCAGCGGGCTCGGCATCGTGACCGGTGCGCAGAGCACCGAGGACTTCATCGAGCAGTACGCCATGACCTCGACCGCGGCCCGGACACAGGCCCGCGCGCTGACGGACCTGCAGGAGGCGGAGTCGATCGCGCGCAACCGGGAGGCCCGCCTCACCGCGATCCGCGAGACGATCGCAGACCTCAAGGTCCAGGCGGACCAGAACGTCGTCGCGGCGGACGCCGCCCGCGCCGCTGCTGCGGAGCGCAAGGCGGAGATCGAGAGTCTGATCGTCGAGCAGGAGGCGAAGAAGGTCACGATCGAGTCGCGCAAGGAAGCGGCCCTCGCCCAGATCGCCGTCAACGAGAAGGCCCAGACGGACCTGACGAGCGAGCTCCAGGGCATCATCGCGGCCCAGACGGAGCGTGACCGCAAGGCCGCGGAGGAAGCGGCGAAGCTTCCGCCGCCCGCGACGGGCGGCGGGTCCGGAGGGTCGGGCGGTGGCGGTGGCGGTGGTTCCGCTGGTGGTGGTGGAGGTGGCGCCGTCGCGAACGGCTTCCTGTCCTACCCGACCGCGGTCCCGCACATCACCTCGAGGTTCGGGATGCGCAAGCACCCCTTCCTCCCCGTGACCCGGCTGCACGCCGGCATGGACCTGCGTGCCTACTGCGGGACCCCGATCTACGCTGCGGCGGGCGGCACGGTCCAGTTCTCCCGCTTCATCGCGGGGCTCGGCAACCAGGTCGTGCTCAACCACGGCACTGTGGGGGGGAAGAACCTCATGTCGAGCTACAACCACCTCTCGCGGTTCGCGGTGTCCTCCGGGCAGAGCGTCTCGAAGGGGACCCTCGTCGGCTACTCGGGCACGACAGGCACGAGCCAGGTCTGCCACCTGCACTTCGAGGTCTACGAGAACGGCACGCCGGTCGACCCGGCGAAGTGGCTGGGATAGTAATCACCTTCTGGTCGTGGGACGACATCGCGTAACCTGGGACGTCGCGCCCCACGGCGCGGGTGGGCCCGGAATGGGTGCACCACGGAGCACGAGCAGATCGGATGTTGCCCTCATGGCGAAGGAGACTGGCCGCAAGATCATCGCCAGCAACCGCAAGGCCCGCCATGACTATCTCATCGTCGACGTGTTCGAGGCCGGGCTCGTCCTGAGCGGCACCGAGGTCAAGGCCCTGCGTCAGGGCCGTGCGTCGTTGCTGGACGGCTACGTGGCGGTCGACGGCGGTGAGGCGTGGCTCGAGAACGTCCACATCCAGGAGTACTCGCAGGGGACGTGGAACAACCACGCCCCTCGCCGCAAGCGCAAGCTCTTGCTGCACAAGGAGGAGATCCTGCGGCTCGAGGCGAAGTCTCGCGAGAAGGGCTACACGATCGTGCCGCTCTCGCTCTACTTCCTCGACGGTCGCGCGAAGGTCGAGATCGCCCTCGCACAGGGCAAGCGGGAGTACGACAAGCGTCAGGCGCTGCGCGAGCAGCAGGACAACCGTGAGGCGCAGCGCGCCATGCGTCACCGCCAGAACAGGTGACCTGCCCGGCGAGGTGAGCGACGCCGTCGGGCAGGGAGCGCCGTGCGACGAGGACGTGGCCGGGGACACGCCGGATGAGGATGCAAGCTCCTGCCCGACGACGTAGCGTCGCAGGGTAGTCGTCGTCACCTTCCCGAGGAGGCCCCGTGGTCAAGCTCCGTCAGTACATCCCGCGCGTCGCAGCAGGCGCGTTCATCCTCAACTCAGGCCTCACGAAGCGGGGCGCCGACGAGGCGACCGCGCAGGGGATCCACGGGATGGCCGCCGGGACGTTCCCCTTCCTCGAGGACCAGGACCCGGTGCAGTTCACCAAGACGCTCTCCACGACCGAGATCGCCCTGGGTACCGCCCTGCTCGTCCCGTTCGTCCCGACGGGCGTGGTCGCGCTCGGGCTGGGCACCTTCTCGGCGGGCCTCGTCGCGATGTACCTCAAGACGCCGGGGATGACCGAGAAGGACGGGATCCGACCGACTCCTCAGGGAGTCGGCCTCGCCAAGGACGTCTTCTTGCTGGGAATCGCCGGCGGCCTGCTGGTCGACGCGCTGACCCGCAAGAAGTAGCCCAGGAAATAGGTTCGCCCGCTGCGGTGTTGATCCCGTAGGCTGGTACCACTGACCCGGTGCACGGCCGGACGCCTCGGCGGACGGACGGCGGGCTGGGTCGGTGATTGACAACTGCACAGGGGGTGATCGGTTTCGACGGTGGTCGTGCTTCGAGGAGAAGCGGGCCGAGGATGCAGACTTATCTCGTAAACGACGTCTGCAAACCAATAGGTGCCGATTCCAAGCGCACCGACTTCGCACTCGCCGCCTGAGCGAGTCTTCGAAGTCCGTCAGCCCGGGGTTGCTCTCGCCCCGGTTCCTGGCGTCAGACAGAGAGCCACTGCTTACGACGCTCGTCATTGGCGGCGTAGGGACTCTTAGATGACTGAGCCCGTCAGCACCTCGTCTGCGTGAGTGCTGGGGCCGAGAAAATCAACAGCAGACTGCGCCCGGAGAAGACCTGGATCTGCGTCACCGGACCGGGGTTCGATTCCCCGCACCTCCACCACGCCGTCCTCGGACGGCGCATCACCCCAGTTGTCACGACGAAGGGCCGCCCCACCGGGGCGGCCCTTCGTCGTGCCCGGTCGACCCGTCGGGGATGGCGGTCGGCCAGTCGCGGCGCCGGCGGGGGGCCTAGTCCTGGACCGGCTCGGGCAGCGGGCCGACCGAGGTGCTGCTCTCGCGGACCACGAGCCACCGTCCGTCCTGCTGCTCGTAGAAGACGGTCGTGACGATCGGGTGACGGAACGTGCCGACCCCCTCGAGCGCGATCTCGACGTCGGACCGGTGCTGGACGACTGCGGTCGGCCCGTGGAGCCGGACGTCGACACCCTCCGCGGGATCGTAGGACCTGAAGTCGAGCTCGCCGGCGGCGACCGCCTCGACCAGCTGGCTCTTGCTCATGTCGGTGCCCGACACGTCGACCAGGACGAAGTCCTCGGCGAGGCGGCCCGCGAACCCTGTCGCGTCCTCGTCGGCGCCGACCAGGTCCTCGAGCCGCGCGCGCTCGATCTGGCGCAGGGCGGTGACCTCCGCGGACTCGGTCACGACCGGCGAGCCGGACGTCAGGTGGACGACGCCCCAGGTGACGACCGCACCGGCGAGGGCGCCACCGACCGCTGCGAGGACCACGGCGGTGCGAGCGCGTCGGCCCGTGACCGGTGCCGTGGTCCCGGGGCCCGAGGACGGTCCGGTGGCGGGGAGGAGGACCTCTCCGCCGTCGTCGAGCGCCCGCGTCAGGTCGAACTCGACGGACCGTTCCGGTCGTGCGTCTCGTCGACGCATGAGTGTCCTCCTCGGGTCCGTCCCGGGTCTCCATCCCCAGGCTACGCCGGAGCCACGCCGTGGGCCCTCCGGTCGCGGGCGCCCTCGGGTGGGGCCGTCACCAGCCGTTCGTCCGCCAGGCCACCGCCGCGTCGTCGCCGTCGAGCCACTCGATGCGCAGGGAACGACCCGCGATCTCGAGGCGCTCGTCCTCCCAGGTGTCGGTCTCGCGGCCCCGGATCACGGTGGTGTCCTGGTCGCCGTCGTCGCTGAAAGCGTCCGCACGGTCCGGGTCGTCGAAGTGGACCCTCCACTGCAGGCGCTCCTCGGGATTGACGTACGACGGGAAGGAGTGCGGTCCCACCGTCTCCCAGTGCGTGCAGACCCGGGTGACGAGGTGGCCCACGGCGCCGCCGTCGTCGTACAGGCGACCGATGCGCCGCCGGTAGGGCTCCAGCCGCGTGTCCAGGCGCGCGCCCGGCTCATCCACGGCGGCCACCCGACCCGACGAGGGGGGCGGTCTCCTGCGGGCCCGAGTCGTCGCCGGGGCCGTCCGGCCCGGCGGGGCCGTCGGAGGGCGGCGGGGACCCGGGACCGCTGCGGGGAGCCCCGCTCGAGCCCGGCCGCAGCACGCGGAGCACGGCCCGCACGACGAGCAGGACGAGGGCGGCGGCCACGAGCCAGGGGAGAAGGGCGCCGGCGGCGACCACGACGGCGTTGAGGGCGACGAGGAGCGCCCCCCAGCCCGCCGAGAGCCCCCCGAGGAATCCCCCAGGACGGATCTGGGCGGCGGGCGCCTGCGAGAGCACCTCGATCGTGAGGGTCGACATGTCGACCTTGTCGCTGATCGATGCGCGCTGCGACTGGAGGCTCTCGAGCTCGGCCTGCCGGACCGTGAGCTCCTTCTCGGCGGCGAGCAGGTCGGCCGTGGTCGACGCCTCCGCCATGAGGGTCTGCAGGCGCCCGACCGACGTGCCGAGCGCCTGGATGCGAGCGTCCAGGTCGATCGCCGTCGCCGTCACGTCCTCGGCGTCGAGCGAGACGTCCCGGACCTCGCCGATCCCGTCCAGGGCGTCGACGGTCGCCGTCACCTTGTCGGCGGGGACCCGGACGGTGAGGCTCCCGACGGCACGCTCGTCCTCGCCGACCCGTTCCGCACGGCTCTCGACGCGGCCGCCCGCCGCCTCGACGAGCTCGCTGATCGACTGGACGGCCGCCCGCGGGTCGGCAGCCACGACGGTCAGCGCGCCGGTCGTGATGATCTCCCGGTCCTCGCCCGGGGCGGACGAGCCGACCTGCAGACCGGACGCGCCCGCTGCGGAGTCCTCGGCCTCGATCGCGAGGCTCGCACGGTCGGCCGAGCCTGCGGCGTCGGAGACCTCGGCCTCGCCGCCGGTGGAGGAGCACCCCGCGAGCAGAAGGCTGCCGAGGAGGGCGATCGCGACGATCGTCGGTGTGCGGGGCGAGGAGCGCATGCACCGACCCTAGGTGGGGCGCCGTCCGAAGAGGGAGGGTTCGTGCGGATCGTGACCGTGTTGTGAACTCGCCGTCACCGCACCGAGACACGGGACCGGGTTCCGTGCGCGCCGCGGGCCAGGGGCGTCGGGACGCCCCTGACCTGCGGGAACGCTCCCATGTCAGAGTCGGGCTGTGGTGCTCCCGCAGGGCACGACCTGCGGGGCCGTCAGCCGAGCGCCTCGCGGACCAGAGGGGCGACCTCGGTCCCGAGGAGCTCGATCGCGCGCAACGACTCCTTCTGCGGCACCCCCGAGAGGTCCATCTGGAAGATCTGACGGTCGTGGCCGAGGGCTCCGTGCAGCTCGACGACCCGCTCGGCGATCTCCTCGGGCGCGCCGATGAAGTAGGCCCCGCCGCGTGCGGCGGTCGCTTCGTAGGAGACGCGGTTGGGCATCGGGAAGCCGCGTTCGGCCGAGATCTTCTTCATGTTCTGCAGGTAGTAGGGGTAGAAGAAGTCGCGGGCCTTCTTGCCGTCGTCGGCGAGGAAGCCCATGGTCGACACCGAGACCTCGAGGCCCGCGGCGTCGTGCCCGGACTGCGTGGCGGCTCGACGGTAGAGATCGACCAGAGGCGCGAACTGCGCAGGCTTGCCGCCGATGATCGCGTAGTTGACGGGCAGGCCGAGGACGCCCGCGCGCACCGACGACTGCGGGTTGCCACCGGTGGCGATCGCGATGTCGAGGTGCTCTCCCCGCCCGGGCTTGTCGAACGGCCGGGGGAGGATCACGGCGTCCTCGAGCGGCGGGCGGAACTTCCCCGACCAGGTCACGGGGTTGCCCTCGTCGAGCAGGCGCAGCAGGACGATCTTCTCGTCGTAGAGCGCGTCGTAGTCGTCCAGGTCGGCGCCGAAGAGGGGGTAGGACTCGATGAAGGAGCCGCGCCCGGCGAGCAGCTCGACGCGCCCGCCCGAGAGCTGGTCCATGGTCGCGAACTGCTGGTAGACGCGGACGGGGTCCTCGGTCGAGAGGACAGTCACCGCGCTGCCCACGGTGATCCGCTCGGTCTGCGCGAGCGCTGCGGCGATCATCGTGGACGGGGAGGAGATCGCGTAGTCGGGTCGGTGGTGCTCACCGATGCCGGCGTAGTCGAGCCCCACCTCGTCCGCGAGGCGGATCCGCTCGAGCACGTCACGCAGGCGTCGGGAGACCGGCATCTGCTCGCCGGTCGTCGGGTCGGGGGCGTTGTCGCCGAAGGTGTAGAAGCCGAGTCGCATGTAGATGCAAACGCATGGAGCGGGGAGATATTCCTCGTCCGGTGCGCGAGGATGAGGCGTGCTGATCTGCTGCGGCCTCACGACCCTCGACATCACCCAGGTGGTCGACGCCCTGCCGGGGCCCGACCAGAAGGTCGTCGCGACCTCGCAGCGGGCGACCTTCGGCGGGCCCGCGGCGAACGCGGCCGCGACGGCCGTCGCGCTCGGTGTGCAGACCCGGCTCGTCACGGCGGTCGGAGCGGGGGTCCTCGCCGACGTGGTCCGTGCAGAGATCGCGGACGCCGGGGTCGAGCTGCTCGACGTGACGACCGCGCGGAGCGCGGGGGACGGCTCGCGGGCGACCGGACCTGCGGTCTCGACCGTCCTGGTGACAGCGGGGACGGGGGAGCGGGCCGTGGTGAGCACCAACGCCACCGACCGGCCCGCTGCCGTGACGGACCGGACCGTGGTCGACCGCGCGCTCGGGCCGTCCGGGCCGTCCCGGTCCCGCGCGGGGGTGGACGCGGGCACCGGTGGCGAGTCCGGGCGCGACGTCCTCCTGCTCGACGGTCATCACGCCCCGCTCGCGCTCGCCCTGGCGTCCAGCGCGCGCGAGGCGGGCTTCCTCGTCGTGCTCGACGGCGGCTCCTGGAAGGCCGGCAGCGCCGACCTCGTCGCGCTGTGCGACGCGGTCGTGCTCTCGGCCGACTTCCGCATGCCGGGGGTGGCGGCCGACGGCACGCTCGAGGCCGTCGCCCGCCTCGGCCCCTCGTTCGTCGCCCGCTCGCGCGGGCCGGCTCCCCTGGAGGTGCTCGACGCCGGGCGCCGGTCGAGCGTCGGTGCGCCGACGGTGGATGCCGCGGCCGTCGTGGACACGCTGGGCGCGGGCGACGTGCTCCACGGCGCCTTCGCGGCCGAGGTGGCTCGGGGGAGGTCGTTTGCGAGCGCCCTGTCGGCGGCCGCTGTCGTCGCGTCGCGCTCGGTGACGTACGAGGGAGCGCGGGGCTGGATCGGGGCGTGAGGGGCTCCTGGCGTGCCGTGATCGGCAGGATCGTGCTGATCCCGTGTGGCCTGACCTCAAGTCGTCCGACCCTGGGCGGGCCCCTCCGGGGGTGAAGTACAACGGTTTGGACACGACGCCCCGGGCGGGTTGACATGCGCTTAGTAAAGGAGGTCTACTAACAAACATGACAACGGCGGTCACGCGAAGCGCAGGCACACGGAGAGGTCTGAGCACAGGCCTCAGGCCCACCTCCAAGGTGCTCCCCGAGCACGCTCGTGCGCACAACCGCTCGCTCGTCCTCCAGCACCTCTTCCACGAAGGACCCACCTCGCGTGCGGACCTGGCCCGGGCGACGTCGCTGACGCGAGTCACGATCTCCGACCTGGTCTCGGTGCTCATCGCCGAGGGGCTCGTCGAGGAGCTCGGCATCCGGCCCGGCCAGAGGGTCGGCAAGCCCGCCATCCTCATCGGGATGCGGACGAGCGCCTACCAGATCGTCTCCGTCGACCTGACCGACGACGCCCTCATGCGCGGTGCGGTGATGTCCCTGACGGGTGACTTCGTGGTCCGGCAGAGCCTGCCCATCGAGGGGCGGGCGGGAGCCGAGCTGGTCGATCTCCTGACGCGCTTCTGCCGCGGTCTCATCGCCGTCGCGACGCGTCCGGTGCTGGGCGTGGGCATCGGGTCGCCGGGGGTCGTGGACAGCGACGGCCGCATCGTCGAGGCGCCGAACCGTCGGTGGTACGACGTCGCGCTCGCCGAGGAGCTCACCGAGAGCCTCGCCCTGCCGGTCCACGTCGCCAACGACGCGAACATCGCGGCCCTCGGCGAGTTCACCTTCGGGGGAGCGGACGGCACGGGCCTCATGGTGCTCACGGTCGGAGAAGGTGTCGGTGCCGGCATCATGCTCGACGGCTCCCGGGTGCGCGGGGCTGCCGACGCAGCCGGCGAGCTCGGCCACGTCACGGTCGTCGACGACGGCCTGCCCTGCGCCTGCGGGCGATCGGGTTGTCTCGAGACCGTCCTCTCGGTGCCGGCGCTGCGCCGTGCCGTGGACGGGCTCGACAAGGAATCTTCCGACGCCGTCCTGGCGTCGGTCGGCAGGCTCCTGGGCGTAGCCCTGGCGCCTGTTGTGTCAGCGCTCAACCTCGGCGAGATCCTCATCAGCGGTCCGGCGGACCTGCTCGACGGTCCTCTACGCGATGCGGCGATCGACACCATCAACGCTCGAACCATGCCGGCCATCAACTCCGGCCTCGAGCTGCGGATGGCTTCGCTCGACGAGGACGTCGTCCTCGCGGGAGCAGCCGTCCTCATCCTGTCCGGCCAGCTGGGGGTCTCGTGAGCACGTCTCGTGAGCTCCCGTCCGGCTGAACTGGTCCTGCAGTAATCCCAGTAGCAGTACGCAGAACCTCCCGTATCACCTCAGGTGGTGTCATCGACGCCGCCACTTCGAATTACCGAGAGGAAGTACCCCAGTGAAGAGGAACCGCCTCGTCGCCACCACGGTGGCTTCGACGATCACCCTGGCGCTCGCGCTGACGGCCTGTGGCTCCGGCGACTCCGGCTCCGGCGACTCCGGCGACGCCGCAGCATCCGGCGACATCCGCGTCTGGCTCGTCGGCACGGACACGCCGAAGGAAGCCCGCGAGTACCTGAAGACGACCTTCGAGTCCGAGAACGAGGGCTCGACCCTCACCATCGAGGAGCAGTCGTGGACCGGTCTGGTCGACAAGCTCACGACGTCGCTCGCGAGCTCCGACAGCCCTGACGTCGTCGAGGTCGGCAACACCCAGGCAGCCGCGTTCACGTCGTCCGGCTTCTTCACCGACCTGACGGACAAGTACGAGACGCTCGGCGGCGACGACATGCTCGAGGGCTTCGTCGAGGCCGGCTCGTACGACAAGAAGTTCTACGCCGCCCCGTACTACTCGGGCGCACGCGCGGTCTTCTACTCGCAGCAGATCGTCGGCGACGGCTTCACCGTCCCCACCACGCTCGACGAGTACGTCACGGCGGGCAAGGCCCTCACGACGGACACCCGCTCGGGCATCTACTGGCCTGGCCAGGACTGGTACAACGGTCTCCCCTACATCTGGGAGAACGGTGGCTTCATCGCCGAGAAGAAGGGCGACAAGTGGGAGGCCGGCTTCTCCTCCGAGGGCGGCATCAAGGGCCTCACGCAGATCCAGGACGTCATGGCGACGGCCTCGAAGGCGCCCAAGGACGGCCAGGAGACGGACCAGCAGATCCCCTTCTGCGCTGGTGAGATCGGCTTCCTCTCGGCTCCGACGTGGGTCTCGGGCAGCATCAAGGCCGAGGAGACCGCTGAGGCGCCGGGCTGCGCCACGACCTACGGCTCCGACCTGCACGCCTTCGCCCTGCCGGGCAAGGAGGCCGGCAAGGCCGCCCAGGTCATGGCCGGTGGCTCGAACATCGCCATCGCGTCGAAGTCCAAGAACCAGGACCTCGCGTTCAGCGCTCTCGAGATCATGCTGAGCGACGGCTACCAGGAGATCATGGCCTCGAAGGGCCTGATCCCCGCCAAGGTCTCGCAGGCCAAGTTCCTCGGCGACGACGAGATCACGCAGGCAGGTGCAGCCGCTGCCGCGGCCGCGAAGCTGACGCCGGCCTCCCCGAAGTGGGCCGACGTCGAGGCCAAGCGCTACCTCCAGGACGCTTTCGTCCAGCTCGCGCAGGGCGGCGACGTCCAGGCGATCGCCACGAAGCTCGACGAGCAGATCGAGTCGACGCTCAACAGCTGATCCCCGGGTGACCCTCTCGTGAGAGAGGTCACCGCCCAGGTGCCGCAGGGGTGGGAGTTCCGCGGAGCTCCCACCCCTCGGCATGACTGGACCCCTCGCACCACCTGCCTCCGCACGGTCCTGCTCGAACCGTGCAAGCCCTCGACGGAGTGAGAAAATGAGCTCATCCACCCTCGAGTCGTCCCCAGCGGTCGAGCTGAAGGACACTCTCAAGCCCCCGAAGAAGCCGTCGGTCAAGCTGCCGTGGCTGCTGCTGGCCCCCAGCCTCGTCGTCCTGGCCATCATGGTCGGGTACCCGCTGGTCAACCTCTTCATCATGTCGTTCCAGAAGTACGAGCGTGCGCAGCTCATGGGAGTCCCCGCCGAATGGGTGGGCTTCCAGAACTACACCGACACGCTGACCGACCCGGTGTTCTGGACGGTCCTCGCGCGCAGCTTCGCCTTCATGGTCGTCTGCGTGTTCCTGACCATGGCGATCGGCATCCTGCTCGCCCTGCTCATGATGCGACTCAACAAGTTCTTCCGCCTGCTCGTGTCGGTCGGTCTGCTGCTCGCCTGGGCCATGCCCGCTCTCGCCGCCGTGATCGTGTGGGGCTGGATCTTCGACACCCAGTACGGCATCGTCAACAACCTCCTGACGAAGATCACCGGCGACAACTGGATGGGCCACTCGTGGCTCATCAACCCGCTGATGTTCTACATCGTGGCCACCCTCGTCATCGTCTGGCAGAGCGTCCCGTTCGTCGCGTTCACCATGTACGCGGGGCTGACGCAGGTCCCGGGTGAGGTCCTCGAGGCCGCGTCGCTCGACGGCGCGACCCCTGCCCAGCGCTTCCGTCTGATCATGGTCCCGTACGTGCGGAGCATCATCGTGGTGCTCATCATCCTGTCGATCATCTGGGACCTGCGCGTGTTCACCCAGATCTTCGTGCTCCAGGGCATCGGCGGTATCGCCGACAAGACGAACACCATCGGCGTGTACATCTACCAGATGGGCATGGCCCAGGGGCACTACGGCACGGCCAGCGCCATCGCCGTGATCCTGGTGTTCATCATGATGGGGATCTCGTACTACTACGTGCGCCAGACCGTCAAGGAGGAACAGCTGTGAGCACCCTCAACCCGACCGTCGCGGGAACCGCCACGACGGCTCCCCGGTCCTCCGGGAGCGGCCCGCGCAAGACCCGCGAGGGCCAGCGCAAGAAGGTGTCGAACGTCGTCTACAGCGTCATCGCCGTGGTCGTCTTCGCCTGCTCGGCGTTCCCGGTCTACTGGATGATCAACTCGTCCTTCCTGCCGACGAACCTCATCCGCAACAAGGACCTGACGTTCTTCCCTGGGTCCTCGTTCACGTTGAAGAACTACGAGGACGCGATCTTCAACCAGGAGCGCGCGCCGTTCCTGCCCGCGCTGGGCAACTCGGTCATGGTCACGTTCTTCGTCCTGATCGTGTCGATGATCCTCGCGTTCATGGCGTCGCTCGCGGTGACCCGGTTCAACTTCAAGGGGCGCAAGGCGTTCATCATCGCGATCCTCGCGGTGCAGATGATCCCCGGCGAGGCCATGATGATCTCGATCTTCCGGATCGTCGACGGCTGGCAGCTCCTCAACACCATCATCGGTCTGGGCATCGTCTACCTGTCCGGTGTGCTTCCCTTCACGATCTGGACGTTGCGTGGCTTCGTCGCAGGAGTCCCTGCCGAGCTCGAGGAGGCCGCCATGATCGACGGCTGCTCGCGCTCCAAGGCTTTCTGGAAGATCACGTTCCCGCTGCTGGCCCCCGGCCTCGTGGCGACCGGAGTCTTCGCGTTCATCCAGGCGTGGAACGAGTTCGTGATGGCGCTGATCATCATGACCCGTCCCGAGTCGATGACGCTCCCGCTCTGGCTCCGGACGTTCCAGCAGGCGACCCAGGCGACGAACTGGGGCGGTCTGATGGCCGGTTCGGTCCTCATCGCGATCCCGGTCGTCATCTTCTTCCTGATCGTCCAGGGTCGTATGACCGGTGGGCTCGTCTCGGGTGCGGTGAAGGGCTGACGTGAGTGAGGTGAGCACGGCTGCCTCGTCGCTCGGCGAGGCAGCCGCACTGCCGGGGGGACACTCGGTCGGCCTGGACGTCGGAGGGACCAAGGTCCTCGGCGTGCTGCTCGGTCCGGACGGCTCGATCGAAGGGTCGGTCAAGCTCCCGACCGTTCGAGGGCCGCGAGGAGTCGTCGCCAGCGCCGCCAAGGCCGTCCGGTCCCTGACGGAGGCGGCGGGCATCGGGCCCGCCGCGCTGGCAGGGCTGGGACTCGGGGTGCCGGGGCTCGTCGACCCGCAGAGCGGTTCGGTGATGCACGCGGTCAACCTCGGGATCGAGGGGGAGCCCTTCGCGCTCGCCCACGAGCTGTCGACGATGTTCGGGGGGATCCCCGTGGACGTCGACAACGACCTCAACGTGGCTGCCCTCGGCGCGTCCCACGCCATGGGGGAGGAAGGCCAGGACCTGGCCTTCCTCGCGCTGGGCACGGGGCTGGCCGCGGGGATCGTCCTGGGTGGCCGGCTCCGCCGGGGAGTGAGCGGTGCGGCCGGCGAGATCGGCCACATCCCGATCGACCCGAGGGGCCCGCTGTGCGCGTGCGGTCAGCGGGGCTGCGTCGAGACCTACGCCTCGGGGACGGCGCTCAGCGCCCGGTGGCCCTCGCAGTTCGGCCGACCGGCCCCGCTCGAGCTCTTCGAGGCGGCGGCTGCCGGGAACCCCGAAGCGCTCAGGATCAAGAAGGAGTTCGCGACCGCGGTCGCGAGCGCCGTCCGTATCCTCGAGCTGACGGTCGACGTCCGGCACGTCGTCCTCGGGGGTGGTGTGACCGGTCTCGGTCAGCCGCTCCTGGACGCCGTGCAGGAGGCCCTGGTCGACCAGGCGAGCACGTCGCCGTTCTTGTCCTCGCTGGAGCTGGAGAAGCGTGTCTCTCTCGCACCCAGTGATGTACCCGTCGCCGCGGTGGGAGCAGCCATCGCCGGCCGTAGGAAGGTGTCCTGATGGAAGTTGTGATTGCGCCCGCCGATCAGCTCGCGGTGCTCGCCGCCGAGGCGATCGACAAGCTGCTTCGAGCCAAGCCGACCTCGGTGCTCGGACTGGCGACCGGGTCGAGCCCCCTCAAGGTGTACGACGAGCTCGTGCGCCGACACACCGAGGACGGACTGTCGTTCGCACAGGCCAAGGCCTTCATGCTCGACGAGTACGTCGGCATCGCGGAGGACCACCCGGAGCGCTACCGCAACGTGATCGAGAAGGAGATCGCCTCGCGCGTCGACTTCGCGCCGGACGCGGTGCAGGGACCCGACGGGAACGCTGACGACCTGGTCGCAGCGTGCGCCGACTACGAGCGCAAGATCGTGGACGCCGGCGGCGTCGACCTGCAGATCCTGGGGATCGGCACGGACGGGCACATCGCGTTCAACGAGCCCGGTTCGTCGCTCGCCTCGCGGACGCGGATCAAGACCCTGACGGCCCAGACCCGCGAGGACAACGCGCGCTTCTTCGGCGACGACCTCGCGCAGGTGCCGCAGCACTGCCTCACGCAGGGGCTGGCGACCATCATGTCGGCCAAGCACCTCGTGCTCCTGGCCTCGGGCAAGGGCAAGGCGGAGGCCGTGCACCAGCTCGTCGAGGGCCCGGTGTCCGCGATGTGGCCGGCGACGATCATGCAGATGCACCCCCACGCGACCGTCCTGGTGGACGACGCCGCGGCGTCTCGCCTGCAGCTCGGCGACTACTACCGTCAGACCTTCCTCTCCAAGCCGGAGTGGCAGGGCCTGTAGCCCTTTCGTTCGACGGGCCGACCGGCCCGTGCGAGCACTCAGCCGCCCGTCGGTTCCGACCACGCCCCTGGTCGGAGCCGACGGGTTTCGCGTTCCCCGACGTAGACTCGAGTTCATGATCGAACCCTTGACCCTCCCCACCGACGGACCCGCGGCAGGCAGCCCGTCGGGACCGGAACCGATCGTCCCGGACACCGACCCGAACGGCGGGACGTCGACGAGCGTCCTCGAGCGCACGGAGACCACGGCAGAGGTCGAGCCCGGGGACCACGAGCGGTTCGCGCACTACGTGCGCAAGGAGAAGATCATGCAGTCGGCCCTGTCCGGCAAGCCGGTGATCGCGCTGTGCGGCAAGGTCTGGGTTCCGGGCCGTGACCCCAACAAGTTCCCGGTGTGCCCCACCTGCAAGGAGATCTACGACGGCCTTCGTGCCCCGCAGGACGGCGAGGGTGATTCCGGCAAGTGAGTGGGCAGCCTCTCTCGAACTCGTCCGCTCGCCCGTCCTCGAACCTCCCACCCTCGGCCCCGCTGGGGGCCTCCTCGGCCGCTGCCTCGCACCTGTCGCCCGCCTTCCCGCGCCGTGCCCCGTGGGGTACGGCCTCCAAGCTGCGCGCCTGGCAGGCCGAGGCGCTCGAGCTCTACCGGGTCCGCGCCCCTCGTGACTTCCTGGCCGTCGCGACCCCGGGCGCGGGCAAGACGACGTTCGCCCTGCGTGTCGCGACCGAGCTCCTCGAGCAGGGGGTCGTCCGGCGTGTGACGGTCGTCGCCCCCACGGAGCACCTCAAGCACCAGTGGGCCGATGCGGCGGCGCGCGTCGGTATCCGGATCGACCCGAACTTCCGCAACAGCCAGGGGCGGCACGGCTCCAGCTACGACGGGGTCGCCCTGACGTACGCCCAGGTCGCGGCCAAGCCAGCGCTCCACACGGCGCGCACGGAGGCCGAGCGGACCCTGGTCATCCTCGACGAGGTCCACCACGGTGGTGACGCGCTGTCCTGGGGCGAAGCCGTGCGAGACGCGTTCGAGCCCGCGACGCGGCGTCTCGCGCTGACCGGTACGCCGTTCCGCTCGGACACCGCCGCGATCCCGTTCGTGACCTACGAGCGCGGTGCCGACGGCATCCGTCGTTCGGCCGCGGACTACACCTACGGGTACGGTGACGCGCTGCGCGACCATGTCGTGCGTCCGGTGATCTTCCTGTCGTACTCGGGCCAGATGCGCTGGCGCACCAAGTCGGGCGACGAGGTCAGCGCTCGGCTCGGCGAGGCGTTGACCAAGGACATGACGGGCCAGGCCTGGCGCACGGCCCTCGATCCGGACGGCGAGTGGATCCCGTCGGTGCTCGCTGCGGCGGACAAGCGCCTGACCGAGGTCCGCCGGGCGATCCCGGACGCGGGTGGCCTGGTCATCGCGACCGACCAGACCGACGCGCGCGCCTACGCCGGGCACCTGGCCCGCATCACGGGCAGGTCGCCGACGGTCGTGCTGTCGGACGACGACGGTGCGAGCGGTCGCATCGACGAGTTCTCCGACGGCGACGGTCGGTGGATGGTCGCGGTGAGGATGGTCTCGGAGGGGGTCGACGTGCCCCGGCTCGCCGTCGGTGTCTACGCGACGTCGACCGCGACGCCCCTGTTCTTCGCGCAGGCCGTGGGGCGGTTCGTCCGCGCCCGGCGTCGGGGAGAGACGGCGTCGGTCTTCCTGCCCAGCGTGCCGCACCTGCTCGCGCTCGCGAACGGCCTGGAGCTCGAGCGTGACCACGCGCTCGACCGGCCGCTCACGGCCGAGGAGCAGGGGGACATGTACAACCCCGAGGACGCGCTCATGGCCGCGGCGAACCGGGAGGACAAGGCGTCCGACGGCCTCGCGGACGGGATGCAGGGGACGTTCCAGGCGCTCGAGGCGCAGGCGTCCTTCGACCGCGTGCTCTTCGACGGGGGCGAGTTCGGTACCGAGGCGGACGTCGGCTCGGACGAGGAGCAGGACTTCCTGGGACTGCCGGGGCTGCTCGATGCGGACCAGGTGACGAGCCTGCTGCGCCAGCGTCAGGCGGACCAGATGTCGGCCCGGTCCAAGAAGGCCAGGGGGGCGGAGGTGGACCGCAGCGAGCTCGACCACCGTCGTGCCGCCGAGCTGCGCAAGGAGCTGTCGCAGCTCGTGGGCGCGTGGGCGCGACGCAGCGGGCAGCCCCACGGCACGGTGCACACCGAGCTCCGGCGTCGGTGCGGGGGCCCGGAGGTGCCGCTCGCGACCGTGGCCCAGCTCGACGCGCGCGTCGCCGTGCTGCGCGGCTGGTTCGTCGGCAAGAAGTAGCCGGGGCAGGTCGGCCCGGCACCCGCAGGTACGCGTGAGGCCTGCACCCTCGACGAGGGTGCAGGCCTCACGCGTACCTCCACGGGCGACACCGTCCCTGCCCTGCGGGGGCGGCAGCCGCACGGAGGTCAGTCGACCCGGCGGGTCACGGTCGGCAGGGCGGGGTCCCCGGCGGAGAGCCGGCGCGCTCCGCGGGGCAGCTCGGCCCGTGCCTCGGCGTGCCGCTGCGTGGCGTTGTGCACCCCGTAGGCGCCGATCCAGCGGGAGTCGACCGCGCCGTCGACGACGAGCGGGACGTGCAGGGGGCGCAGGTCCTCGTCGTCGCCCGGCTCCCAGGCGGACACGACGTCGTCGGCCCCGGTCACGAGGACCTCCGCGACGGCCCGTCCGTCGTCGCCGAACAGCCGCGCCGCGGACTTGCGGCCGCCCGTGCTGGTCTTGAGCGTCGACGCCTTGGCGACCGGCTGCAGCACGCCGTCGGCGTCGGAGCGTGCGACGAGCTTGTAGACCATGCCGCACGTCGGTGCGCCCGATCCCGTGACGAGCGAGGTGCCCACGCCGTAGGAGTCGACGGGCGCGGCCGCGAGCGCGGCGATGGCGTACTCGTCGAGGTCGGAGGTGACCGTGATGCGGGTGCCGGTCGCCCCGAGCCCGTCGAGCTGCTTGCGGACCTCGACGGCCTGGATGCCGAGGTCCCCCGAGTCGAGGCGGACGGCGCCGAGGTCGGTCCCGGCGGCGGCGACGGCGTTCCGCACTCCTTGGCGCACGTCGTACGTGTCGACGAGCAGGGTCGTGCCCACCCCGAGCGAGGCGACCTGTGCCGCGAAGGCGGACGGTTCGTCGTCGTGCAGGAGGGTGAAGGCGTGCGCGGCGGTGCCGATCGTGTCGATGCCGTACCGGCGCCCGGCCTCGAGGTTCGACGTGCCGGCGAAGCCCGCGACCGCGGCCGCCCGGGCTGCGGCGACGGCCGCCGTCTCGCTCGCCCGGCGCGACCCCATCTCGAGGCACGGCCGGTCGACGGCTGCGCTCGTCATGCGGGAGGCGGCCGACGCGACCGCGGAGTCGTAGTTGAGGATCGACAGGATCAGTGTCTCGAGCAGCACGGCCTCGGCGAACGTGCCCTCGACGACCATCACGGGGGACTGGGGGAAGAAGACGTCCCCCTCGGCGTAGCCGGTGATCGATCCGGTGAACCGGTAGCCGGCGAGGTAGTCGAGCGTGCGCTCGTCGACGACCCGGGCCTCACGGAGCCAGTCGAGCTCGAGGTCCGTGAAGCGGAACGTGGCGAGCGACTCCAGGACGCGGCCGGTCCCGGCGAGGACCCCGTAGCGCCGGCCGGCGGGCAGGCGGCGCGTGAAGACCTCGAACAGGCAGTGGCGGTCCGCGGTCCCGTCGGCGAGGGCTGCCTGGAGCATCGTGAGCTCGTAGCGGTCCGTGAGCAGCGACGTCTGCGCGGAAGGGGCGAACGGGGCGGGCTGGGCGTGCGGGGCAGCCGGGGCGCCCGTGCCCGGGTGGTCTGCGGAACTCATGTGCCCAACCTAGGGCAGAGGGCGACGCTGCGGCGGGCGGAAGGCCGCTGGTGGACGCGGCCCGGGCCACCAGGCGGTGGACACGGCGTGGCCGGACTTCACCCACCCCATAGAGTGGGGGAGTGACTGGAACGGCGACCGCGGGGCCCCGCCTCGACGAGGAGATCGACACGCGGGAGGCGCTCTCCCTCGCGGACACCTGGGTGACTCTCGTGTGGAACGACCCGGTGAATCTCATGAGCTATGTGACGTACGTCTTCGAGAGCTATTTCGGGTACTCGCAGCAGAAGGCGAGGACGCTCATGCTGCAGGTGCACCAGGAGGGGCGTGCGGTCGTCTCCTCGGGCGGCAGGGAGAAGGTCGAGGTGGACGTCCAGGCGATGCACGAGTTCGGGCTGTGGGCCACGATGCAGCGGAGCGGGGAGTAGTGCGGCCGTTCCGCCGGGCGCGGCGCGGGTACGTGGCGGAGCTGAGCGCCTCGGAGCGGCTCGTGCTCGCGCACGTGGTGGGCGACGTCGTCGAGCTCTTGCAGGAGCAGACCGCGACGGTCCCGCCGGAGGGCTCGGACGCCTCCCGGATCGAGGGCGTCGCCCCGCTGTCGGCTCCTCCGGACGAGGTGCGCGTGCCCGCGGACCCGGCGGTGCGTCGGCTCCTGCCGGACGCGTCGCGCGAGGACGCCGAGGTCTCGACGGAGTTCCGGCGGTTCACGCAGGGGGACCTCGCGGCCGAGAAGGCCCAACGACTGCTGCTCCTGGCGGACCTGCTGCTCGCGGGCGACCCCCAGGACGCGGAGGCGCTCACTCCTCTGATCGTCCGGCCCGACGACGCGCGCCGGGTCGCGGGCGCGTTGACGGACGTGCGCGTCGTCCTCGCGGAACGTCTGGACCTGCGCACGGACGACCAGGTCGAAGAGCTGCACGACGAGGTCCTGTCCCGCGAGGAGCAGGGCTCCGAGCCTGACGAGGATGCTCCGGACGCTGCGCGTCGCTTCCTGGCGAGCGTGTTCCTCATGTCCGGGTGGCTGCAGGAGTCGTTGGTCGAGCTGATGCTCGCGGAGGTGCGTCGCGCCCCGCGGTGAGGCGTCCCGACCTCGTCCGCAGCCCGGATATCACGCTTATACGTCTCTCGCTCGTTTTGTGTCAAGATGCGCGCGGGGTGAAGTAGTGCCACGATTGTCCTGGTTGAACCGGGACGTCCGCGTCCTGGCCGAGAGAAAGAGGAACACCATGCCTACGTGGCTCATCATCCTGCTCGTCGGAGTCGTGCTGCTCGTGTTCGGTGTGGCAGTCGAAGCAGCGAAGTTCCTGATCTGGATCGGCATCATCGTGCTCGTCGTCAGCCTCGTGCTGGGGCTGATCGGGCGGGGCAAGGCGAGGGTCTAGGTCTCCGGGCCGCCGCCTCACGGCTGGCGGCCCGGTGGTCCGGACCGAGGGCGTCGCACGCAGGTGCGGCGCCCTTCGTCGTGTCCGGGCACGCACGCTGCGGGGACCTGGGCGGCGTGCTGTGGTGGGACGCACAGGTCCGGCGGGGTGGTCGGGCCACCCGATCCGGGCGACCCGCACTAGGCTCGGTCCCGTGAACGACGCACCCATCGGCATCTTCGACTCGGGAGTCGGGGGACTCACCGTCGCCCGCTCGATCCTCGACCAGCTGCCGAACGAGTCGCTGCTGTACATCGGGGACACGGCGAACAGCCCGTACGGGCCCAAGCCGCTCGCCGCCGTGCGAGCCATGGCGCTCTCGATCATGGACCAGCTGGTCGACGAGGGCGTCAAGATGCTGGTCATCGCCTGCAACACGGCGTCGTCCGCGGTGCTGCGCGACGCCAGGGAGCGGTACACGGCCCGTTACGGGATGCCGGTCATCGAGGTGATCCTGCCCGCGGCACGGCGCGCCGTGGCCGCGACCCGCACGGGGAACATCGGTGTCATCGGGACGCGGGGGACCATCGAGTCGCGCGCGTACGACGACGCGTTCGCGGTCGCGCCCGGATTGCGTCTGACGTCCCAGGCGTGCCCCGAGTTCGTGCGCCTCGTCGAGGCCGGCGTGACGTCGGGGCCGGAGGTCCTCGAGATCGCGCACGAGTACCTCGCGCCGGTCCGGGCGGCGGGGGTCGACACCCTCGTGCTCGGCTGCACCCACTACCCCCTGCTCGCGGGAGCGATCTCCTACGTCATGGGTGACGAGGTCACGCTCGTCTCGAGCGCCGAGGAGACCGCGAAGGACGTGTACCGCACGCTCGTCGCGCACGGCCTGGAACGGTCGCGCGAGGCGGGGGCGCCGCAGCACCGCTTCCGCGCGACGGGCAGCGCCCAGCCGTTCGACCGCCTCGCGCGCCGCTTCCTCGGACCCGAGGTCTCGCTCGTGGAGGCCCGCTGATGCGCCTGGTCGTCGTCGGTTCGTCGGGCTCGTTCGCGGGCCCCGAGTCCCCGGCCTCCTCGTACCTCGTCCAGGTGCCCGACGACGTCTCACCGGACGGGCGGGAGTGGAACCTCCTGCTCGACATGGGCAACGGCGCGCTGGGTGCGCTGCAGCGGGTCGTCGACCCGCGCCGTCTCGACGCGATCGGTCTGTCGCACCTGCACCCCGACCACTTCGTCGACGTGTGCGGCCTGTACGTCTACCTCAAGTACCACCCCGACCGGGCGGCCGACCCCGCGCGCGGCCCGGACCACCCGGCGGCCCACGCAGCCCACGGCGTGCTGCCCGTCTGGGGGCCGTCCGGGACGGCCGACCGCATCGGTGCCACGTACGGCCTGGAGGCCGGTGAGTCCATGGACTCCCAGTTCGACTTCCGGACGTGGCAGCCGGGGCAGGTCGTGACCGTGGGCCCGCTCGAGATCGAGCCGTACCGGGTCTACCACCCGGTCGAGGCCTACGGCATGCGGGTCACGGGACCGTCGAGCCTGGTCCCGGGCGAGCGCGTCACGCTCGCCTACACGGGGGACACCGACGCGTGCGACGGGGTCGTCGATCTCGCGCGCGACGCGGACCTGCTGCTGGCCGAGGCGGCGTTCCAGGAGGGCCGGGACGACGCGGTCGACCGCGGGATCCACCTGACGGGCAAGCGGGCGGGCGAGGTCGCGACCGCAGCCGGTGCCCGGCGGCTGGTCCTGACGCACCTGCCGGCCTGGAACGACCGGCAGGCGGCCCGCGACGAGGCCACCGCGGTCTACGCCGGCCCGGTCGACCTCGCCGCGACGGGTCGGGTCTTCACGCTCTGAGCCCCGGATAGGCTGGCTCCATGACTTCAGCCTCCACCTCCCAGACCGTCCGCGCGGACGGCCGCGCGCCCGACGAGCTCCGTCCCGTCACGATCACCCGGAACTGGCTCGACGCCGCCGAGGGCAGCGTGCTCGTCGAGTTCGGGCGCACGCGCGTCCTGTGCGCCGCCTCGTTCACCGAGGGCGTGCCGCGCTGGCGCAAGGGCTCGGGCCAGGGCTGGGTCACGGCCGAGTACTCGATGCTGCCGCGCGCGACCAGCACACGCAGCGACCGCGAGTCGGTCAAGGGCCGCATCGGCGGGCGCACGCACGAGATCTCGCGCCTCATCGGCCGGTCGCTGCGCGCGGTGATCGACGTCTCCGCGCTCGGCGAGAACACGATCGTGCTCGACTGCGACGTCCTGCAGGCCGACGGCGGCACGCGCACCGCGGCCATCACGGGCGCGTACGTCGCGCTCGCGGACGCCGTGACCTGGGGCAAGAAGCACGGCGCGATCAAGGGCGGCAAGAAGGTCCTCACGGACTCGGTGTCGGCGGTGAGCGTGGGCATCATCGACGGCACGCCCATGCTGGACCTGCCCTACGTCGAGGACGTGCGCGCGGACACCGACATGAACGTCGTGGTCACGGGCTCGGGCGACTTCGTCGAGGTGCAGGGGACGGCCGAGCACGCGCCGTTCAACCGCACCGAGCTCGACGTCCTGCTGGACCTCGCGCTCCACGGGACCTCCGAGCTCGCGATCATCCAGCAGCTCGCGCTCGACGAGGCGTCGCGATGAGCGCCGCGCCCGGTGTGACCGTCCCCGCGGGGGCACGGCTCGTCCTCGCGACCCACAACGTGGGCAAGCTCGCCGAGCTGCGCGCGATCCTCTCGGCCCAGCCCGGTCTGGACCTGCCGCCCGAGGCCGTGGTCTCGGCGCGCGACGTCGGCGCCCCGGAGCCGGTCGAGGACGGCGTGACGTTCGCGGAGAACGCGCTCATCAAGGCCCGGGCCCTCGCCGCGGCGACCGGTCTGCCTGCCGTGGCCGACGACTCCGGGCTCGCGGTCGACGTCCTGGGCGGTGCGCCGGGCATCTTCTCGGCGCGCTGGTGCGGTCGTCACGGCGACGACCAGGCGAACCTCGACCTGCTGCTCGCACAGCTGGGCGACGTCCCCGCGGGGCACCGCGCCGCGGGCTTCGTGTGCGCGGCCGCGCTCGTGACGCCGGACGGGGAGGAGTGGGTGCGGACGGGCGAGATGCGCGGCACGCTCCTGACCGCTCCGCGCGGCGAGGGCGGGTTCGGCTACGACCCGATCCTCCTGCCCGACGGCGAGACCCGCTCGGCCGCCGAGCTGTCGGCCGCGGAGAAGAACGCCATCAGCCACCGCGGCAAGGCGTTCCGTGCGATCGCGCCGCAGGTCGTCGCGGTGCTCACCGGGACGACGGTCGACGAACCCCAGGCCCAGCCGCTCGCCTGAGCGGTTCCCTGCCGGGTCCCGCCTGGTCGCAGGTGGTGGCCCGTGCCAGACCCCTGGACGGATCGGCCGAGGACGTCCGAGCGAGCGTGACCTCCGGGTCGCGCTCGCCCGGGCGTCGCGCCGCACGTCGAGAACGACGTTCCGTGCGCTCGACCACGAGGTTGCGGTCGCCAAGGCGGGCAGAACGACCTCAACCTCGTTCTCGGTACCAGGGGGGCTCAGGACGTCGAGAGACGCCCGCGCACCTTGAGCACCAGGAGGGCGACGAGCCGCCAGCCCACGAGCGTCGCGAGCAGGAACGCCGCGGACACCACGAGGAACGCGGTCGCGAGCCCCTCGCCCGTGGCCCAGCGCAGCGCCATCCCCACGACCCACGTCGTGACCCACAGCACGACCCCGGTCGGCCAGGCCGCGAGCGGCCACCGCCAGGCGCGCAGCAGGACCCACCCGACCGCGAGCCCCACGAGGAAGGGCCACGCGATCGTCAGGATCGCGGTCAGGGGGCTGTCGGCGGAGTGCGTCGCCCGCCCGCCGGTCGCGAACGCGAGGACCGCGACGACGTCGAGCACGACGGCCAGGGCGACGACGCCCGTCCGGACGGTCGGGCGGGGCGGGCTCGGGGCGGTGGCGGGCGTCGAGGTCATGGCCACGACGCTACCGGAGCACGGCCCCCGAGCCCGCGCGGGCCAGGTGGTGCGCGTACCGCGTCCGGGGAACGGGACGCAGGGCTCGGAGCGGGGTGGGGCGCCCGTCCACCCGCTCCCTTTAGGGTTGACCTGTGCACCTGGCTGTCGACGACCTCTCCTTCTCCTACCCCGGACGCCCCGTCCTCTCGGGGGTCTCGCTGCGCGTGGGCGCCGGCACGCGCCTGGGTGTGGTCGGCGAGAACGGCACGGGCAAGTCGACGCTCCTGGGCGTCCTGGCCGGGACGCTGACCCCGAGCGGGGGCGAGGTGCGTCGTCAGGGCTCGCTCGCCGTCGTCGAGCAGGAGCTCGTCCCGCTGCCCGGTCAGACCGTGGGCGACCTGGTCCGCGAGAGCCTCGCGACCGTGCGGGCCGTGGGCGCCGAGCTCGACGCCGTGACGCGCGACTTCGACCACGAGCACGGCAGCCTCGCCGAGCTCTCGGACGTGCTGGCGCGAGCCGAGCACCTGGCCGTGTGGGACGCCGACCGTCGCGTCGAGGTCGCGCTGTCCCGGTTGGGCGCCTGTCGCGACCCGCACCGTGAGCTCGCGACGCTCTCGGTCGGCGAGCGCTACCGCGTACGCCTCGCGTGCCGCCTGGCCGAGCGCAGCGACCTGCTGCTCCTCGACGAGCCGACCAACCACCTCGACACGAGCGGCATCGACTTCCTCACGGGCGAGATCGTGGCGTGGGGCGGCGGGATCGTCATGGTCACGCACGACCGCCAGCTGCTCGACGACGTCGCGACCGAGATCCTCGACCTCGACCCCGCGATGGACGGCAAGCCCGTCCTGTACGGGCAGCCGGGCTACCTCGCCTACCGCTTCGCCAAGAACCAGGCCCTGCACCGGTGGCGCCAGCGCTACCGGGCCGAGCGCAAGCGCGCCGAGAAGCTCGCCGAGCGCCTCGACGCGTCCTACGAGGGTCTGTCCGACGAGTGGCGTCCCGCCAAGGGCAGCCAGAAGCACCGTCGCGCGACGCACGCGCGCATCCACGTCAAGGCCGCCGACCGGCTCGTGCAGAAGCTCGAGGCCGAGGCCGTCGAGGTCCCCGTCCCGCCGCTCGAGCTGCGCTTCCCGGACCTGCTGGCCATGTCGCCCGGGTGGTCACCCGACCATCCGCTGCTCGAGGTGCGCAGCCCGCGCGTCGCCGCCACCCCGGGAGACGCACCAGGAGACCTGCCCGACGACGTCGCTCCCGCGGGCGCACCCGTCACCGGGGCACGGCTCGACCTGCCCGGGACGCGCATCGCGATACCGCCGTCGGGCCGGCTGCTGATCACCGGGCCGAACGGCTCGGGCAAGTCGACCCTGCTGGCGGCGCTCGCCGGCACGGTCCGGCTCGACCGCGGCACGCGGACCGTCGCCGAGGGCGTGCGGGTCGGGATCGTCGCGCAGGAAGGGCCCGCGCTCCCCGCGGGCGCCGAGGAGCGCACAGGGTTCGAGGAGTACGCGCAGGAGGCGCTCGACCTGCTCTCGGCGGGCACGCTCGACCCGGACCACCTGGTGCCCGTCGCGTTCCTCGGGCTGCTGACCGAGGAGGACCTGGACCGGCCGCTGCGCGAGCTGTCCGCCGGGCAGCGGCGTCGCTTCGACCTGGCCCGCGCGCTGCTCGCCGTGCCGCACGTCCTGCTGCTCGACGAGCCGACCAACCACCTCTCGATCGACCTGGTCGACGAGCTGACCCAGGCGCTGCGTGTCACCCCTGCGGCCGTGGTCGTCGCGACCCACGACCGCCGGATGCGCGAGGACTTCGCGGACTGGCCCACGCTCGAGCTCTAGCGCGGGAAGGCATGGCGGGCGACCATCGGATCCCGGTCGCGCTCCGGGAGGTCGACCGGCTCTGCCGCGGGGAGCTCGAGCCGTCGGCGGACGGTCGGCGCCGCTCAGAACCCGTTCTCGGGGTCGCCCAGGAGCTGGGCCACGTGGTCCGGCACGTAGTTCGCGAGCTCGCGCGGAGGGCGCACGTAGTCGCCCGACGCCGGCGGGCGCTCGGGCAGCACGACCTTGTCGTGCGGCACCTCGACGTACGGGATGGTCGAGAGCAGGTGCGAGATCATGTTGAGCCGCGCGTTCTTCTTGGAGTCCGACTCGACGACGAACCAGGGGCTCTCCGGAACGTCGGTGTGCGCCATCATGTCGTCCTTGGCGCGCGAGTAGTCCTCCCACCGGTGGATCGACTCGAGGTCCATGGGGCTCAGCTTCCACTGGCGCACGGGGTCCGAGAGGCGGGAGCGGAAGCGCTTGAGCTGCTCGGCGTCGGAGACGGAGAACCAGTACTTGCGCAGCAGGATCCCGTCGTCGATCAGCATCTGCTCGAAGGCCGGGGTCTGCCGCATGAAGAGGTCGTACTCCTCGGGCGTGCAGAAGCCCATGACCCGTTCGACCCCGGCCCGGTTGTACCAGGAGCGGTCGAACAGCACGATCTCGCCCGCGGCGGGCAGGTGGGCGATGTAGCGCTGGTAGTACCACTCGGACCGTTCGCGGTCGGTCGGCGTGGGCAGCGCTGCGATCCGGACGACGCGAGGGCTCAGGTACTGCGTGATGCGCTTGATCACGCCCCCCTTGCCGGCCGCGTCACGGCCTTCGAAGATCACGACCACACGGGCCCCGGTGGCCTGGGTCCACTGCTGGAGCTTGACCAGCTCGGCCTGCAGCCGGAACAGCTCGGCCTCGTAGACCGCGCGGGGGAGGGAGGGCTGCTGGCCCTTCTTCGTCTTCTTCGACTTCTTCTTCGTCGTCTGCGACATGGCGTCACGCTACCGCCTCGGTGGCGGGCGCGGCAGGTGCGACGAGCCCTGCGGGCCGGGGCTCAGCCCCGGACGGGAGGCGAGGCCGGGGCGGGCGGCAGGCGCCGGTCGACCCACCCCAGGCCCGCGGCGAGCAGCAGGAACACGACGGCCACGACGCCTGTGTTGAGGAACGCCTGCGGGTAGCCGATCTCGGTCACGTCCATGAAGGGGTACGGGTACCAGCGGGTGAACGCGCCCTGGGCGAACACGTAGACGATCCACGCGAGCGGCGCGACGACCGACCACCAGATCGTCGCGGCGTCGATGCGCGGTCGCGGCCCCACGACCAGCCACCCGAGCACGGCCAGCAGGGGACCGGCCTGGTGCAGCAGGAGGTTCGTGACGAGCCCGGCGGCGCTGAGCTCCTGGAGTCCCGCGAGGACGGTGTTGTAGACGATGCCGGTCACGGCGATGCACAGGAGCGCGTCGAGCCGCGCGACGCGGAAGACGCGCCCGTCCCGCCGGGGATCCACGAGCAGGAGGAGGCACGTGACCCCGACCAGGATGTTCGACAGGATCGTGAAGTAGCTGAAGAAGTGCACGACGACGTCCGTGGTCGTGCCTCCCGGGAGCGGCCCGCGCCCGAGGGTGCCGAACAGCTCCCACACGACCCCCGTGAGCGCCATGGCGGCCACGACGCCGTGCCACCAGCGGGCCGCGACCGTCCCGCGCAGACGTCCGCCCCGTCCGGTCGCTGCCCGCGAGGTCGGGGCGTCCGGGGTCACGAGAGGCGGCCGACGTACGCCATGGCCTGGCGCAGGAGCGTGCCCTGCCCGCCGTGCATCTCGAGCTGCACCTGGTCGCTGCACGCCTGCTCGGGCGTGAGCCACGCGAGCTCGAGCGCCTGCTGCTGAGGCTGGCAGTCGCCCGCGACCGGCACGACGTACGCGAGCGAGACCGCGTGCTGGCGAGGGTCGTGGTACCCCGTGATGCCGGGGGTCGGCAGGTACTCGGCGACCGTGAAGGGCTGCGGGGACGCGGGGATGCGGGGGAGCGCCACCGGGCCCAGGTCCTTCTCGATGTGGCGGAGCAGGGCGTCACGGATGCGCTCGTGGTACATCACGCGGCCGGACACGAGCGCCCGCGTCATCTGCCCCTCGGGCGTCACCCGCAGCAGCAGCCCGACGGCGACCACGTCGCCCGAGTCGTCGACCCGCACCGGGACCGCGTCCACGTAGACGAGCGGCAGCTGAGACCTGGCGGCCGCGAGGTCCTCCGCGCTCAGCCACCCGGCCGGCTGGGGGATCTCGCGGGAGTAGTCGTCGGGCGGGAAGTCGGCGGTGTCCGTCACCTGACTGTTCTACCACCCACGGCCCGGACTCGCGCCCGACCGGCGGGCGCGACGGTGCGCGGGACGGCGCCCCGCCCGCGGCCCGCCCGCCCTCACCCCGCAGCGCACCCGCCGCCTGCCCCGCGTCCCGGCCGACGACGAGGTCAGGGGGTGGCCGACCGCTCCCCGGGCAGGCTCGGCGCCTGGTCCACGGGCTCGGCGAGCCGCGCGATGAGCTCGACCAGCAGACGCTCGCTCACGGTCGCGGGCAGCGCCTCGACCAGGGCCAGCAGCGGCGCCATGGGCCCCGTCCCCGGCTCGGGGGCACCGCCGCCGCGCCGGTCCTCTCCGCCGAGCACCGCCGCCTGCACGAGGTCCCAGGCCGCCCGGGAGTCGAGCGACCCGAGGGCTGCGAGCACCTCCCCGGTCGGTACGCCCGGGGCCAGCGTCGCGACCAGGGCGCCCAGGACCTCGTGCGGGTCCGGACGCGGCACCCCGCGCACGGCGTCGGCCGCCGCGACGAGCGCCGCACCGAGCTCCTCGACCACGCCCGCCGTCACCGGGGTCACCGTGAGGTGCGTCGTGTGCGGCAGGCGCGAGCCGTCCGGCTGCGTGTACCCCGGCTGCGGCTGGAGCACGAACCCGCTCGCGCGCACCGCGTCCGACCACACGTGCGGGTCGACCTGCCGGTCGGCGGGCAACGACTCGTCGGCGGCGACCGCGACGAGCGGTCCCACGGGCGTCCCGACCACGCGCAGCCCCTCGACCGAGTCGAGCACCGCGCGCAACCTGCCCGTCGCGGCCGCGCAGCGCGCGGTCACCGCCCGGTACCCCGGCACGCCCAGCGCCTGCGTCACGGCCCAGGCCGCGGCGAGCGGGCCCGCGGACTTGGACCCCATGATCGTCGAGTTCACGACCGGGTAGCCCGGCCAGCGCGTCGTCGCGAAGAGCTGGTGACGCTGCCGGTCGCGGTCACGCGTCAGGAGCAGGGAGGCGCCCTTGGGGGAGTAGCCGTACTTGTGGACGTCGGCCGAGATCGAGGTGACCCCCGGGACGCGGAAGTCGAACAGCGGGACCTGCTCGGCGTCGTCGGGCCAGAAGGGCAGCACCCACCCGCCCACGCACGCGTCCACGTGGACCGGGACGCCCGCGGCGCTCGCGGACGCCGCGACCTCCTCGACCGGGTCCACGACCCCGTGCGGGTACGACGGCGCGGAGACGACGACGAGCGCGACGTCGTGCCCGTCGCCGACGGCCGCGGCCATGGCGGCGGGGACCGCCCGGCACGTCGTCGGGTCCACGGGGACCAGGACGAGGTCGAGCCCCAGGTAGGCCGCGGCCTTGTGGAACGCGGCGTGCACCGTGGCGGGGGCCACGACCCTCGGCACGAACCCGAGCGTCGCGAGCGTGCGCGGCGCGCCGTCCGGCAGCGGCGGCTGCGCCGCGAGGAACGCGTCACGGGCCGTCTTCACGGCGAGCACGCAGCTCTCCGTCCCGCCGGACGTCACGGTCCCGACGACGCCGCTCGCGTCCTGCGCACCGCTCCCGTGCAGGACGTCGCGGGCGAAGGCCACGAGCTCGCGCTCCATGACCGCGACCGACGAGAACGTGGTCGGGTCGAGGCCGTTGAGCGGCTGCACCGCGCGGATGGCCTCGCCCGCGAGCACGTCGAGCTCGCTGAGGTCCGGGTCGTAGACGTAGGACAGGACACGGCCGCCGTGCGTCGGGGCGTCGGCCGCACGCAGCGCTGCGAGGCGGTCGAGGATGCCCTCGGTCCGCAGGACGGGGGAAGCGGGCAGGGGGGTGACGTCATGGGCGCTCATGCGCAGCGGGCTCCTCGGTGGGCACGTCGATGTCGCCCCTGCGCAGTCGATAGCGTACGAGGGCGAGCAGGCTCAGCGCGACCAGGAGCGCGGGGACCAGCGAGAACGACAGCGCGATGCCGTCGACGGCGGCCGCGGACTGCTCGGGCGTGACGCCCGCGCTCGACGACCGGTAGCCCGTGGCCCACTGCACGAGGCTCAGCAGCCCGGCGCCGAACGCCATGCCCGTCGTCTCGCCCGCGGTCCACACCCCGCTGAACGCCCCGCCGCGATCGGACGCGCCCTGGCCCGTCACGGGCGTCGTGCGGGCGTCGTGCGCGATCACGTCGGGCAGCATGGCGAGCGGCAGCGCCTGCATGCCCGCGTACCCGATGCCCGCGAGCGCGGTCGGCAGGTACACCCACGCGCCCGGTGCCCACGCGAGAGGCACCATGCACAGCGTCGCGAGCGCGAACAGCGAGCTCGCCAGGACGAAGCTGCGCTCCTTGCCGACCCGCCGCGCGAGCCGGTTCCAGAGCGGCATCACGAGCAGGGCCGGAGCGATGAGGGCCGCGAACAGCAGGCTCACCGCGAGGTCCGACTCGAGCACGTACGTCGCGACGTAGTTCGCGGCCGCGAGCATGAGACCCGTCGCGAGGGCCTGGAGGAAGAAGGCCGTGAGCAGGACGCGGAAGGGCTGGCTGCGGCGCAGCGTCGCGACGGCCTCGGCGACAGCCAGACGGAACGCACCGAGCGCGGAGCCCGCCGCAGCAGGAGCCGCGGCGTGCGCACCCGGGGGGAGCGCCGCCGTCGGGCTCGCACCCCGCGCCCCGCGCGGCGCCACCCGCGAGGCGACGAGCATGCCCGCCCCGATGACCAGGCCCGCGACCACGCCGAGCGTCAGGTAGCCCGACAGCGAGCTCGTCTCGCCGCGCAGCACCGGGCCCCCGGCCCCGAACAGCAGGATCGCGAACGCGAGCGTCGCCACGCGCCAGCTGATCAGGCGCGTGCGCTCGTCGTACGTCGGGGCGATCTCCGCGGGCAGCGCGATGTACGGGACCTGGAACATCGAGAACGCCGTGGCCGCGAGCAGGAACGCGACCAGGACCCAGATCGAGGCGGCCACGGTCGACGCCCCTGCCGGCACGGCGAACGTCAGCGCGAAGAACACCGGGATCGCGACCGCGCCGATCGTCATGAAACGCCGCCGCGAGCCCGTCCGGACCAGGTCGCGGTCGCTGCCGTACCCGATGAACGGGTCGATCACGACGTCCCACACCTTGGCGCCCGTGACGACCAGGCCCGCGACCGCGGCCGGGACCGCGAGGGCGTCCGTCAGGTAGTAGAGCAGCATGAGGCCGGGCAGGGTGCCGAACCCACCCGTGCCGACCGAGCCGATGGCATATCCCGCGATCGTGCGCGGCCTGAGGCGTTCCACGCGCCACAGCCTAGAGGTGACCTCCGTCACCGTCGGGGAGGTCGAGGAGCTCTGCGCTCGGGAGGCGCCGCCCGGGGACCGGGCGTATGTTCGCCCGCGGGCCGGGAATACCTCCCGGGGACCCGTTGCTGCACCTGGTGAACCCCTCAGGAAGGACCTTCATGGCAACCCAGGAACTCACCGGCGCCACGTTCGAGCAGACCATCAAGGACAACGACATCGTCCTGGTGGACTTCTGGGCATCGTGG
Organism: Oerskovia sp. 140933; assembly: GCF_059651515.1. NCBI lineage: Bacteria > Bacillati > Actinomycetota > Actinomycetes > Micrococcales > Cellulomonadaceae > Oerskovia > Oerskovia sp. 140933. Next base: position 187,509 of record NZ_JAMXIO010000002.1, on the reverse strand, counting down.
TGCGGGCCGTGCCGCCAGTTCGCCCCGGTGTTCGAGGCGTCCTCGGAGAACCACCCCGACGTCGTCCACGGCAAGATCGACACCGAGGCGGAGCAGGGCCTCGCGGCCGCGGCGAACATCACCTCGATCCCGACGCTCATGGCGTTCCGTGAGGGCGTGCTCGTCTTCTCGCAGCCCGGTGCGCTGCCCGCACCCGCGCTCGAGCAGGTCGTCGAGGCCGTCAAGGGCCTCGACATGGACGACGTCCGCGCACAGATCGCGAAGGCGACGGCCGCCGGCTCGAACGGTCAGGCCAACGCCTGACGCACCGACCGCGCAGCCTCACCGAAGGACCCCGGCCCCGGCCGGGGTCCTTCTGCGTGCCGGGCGGGTGGTCCCTCCGCTGCGCTGCCGGACGTCCTGCCGTGCGGCCGACGGCGTCGGCGGACGAGACCGTCGACCGGCGGCGCCGGGCTGGCGGACCAGCACGCCACGGGGGATCGTGGAGGGGTGCGCGGACGCGACGAGGCGTCCGCCCTGGACGGCGGAGGACGCCATGAGCGGCTCGGTGGCACGTATCACGCAGATCAGCGCGCGGTCCGACGTGAGCTTCGACGACGCGGTCAAGACCGGGATCGAGAGGGCGAGCGCGACGCTGCGCAACCTCACCGGAGCGTGGGTCAAGGAGCAGAAGGTCGAGGTCAGGGACGGGAAGATCGTCGCCTGGCAGGTGGCGCTCGAGGTCACGTTCGTCCTCGACTGACGGGGGCCCCGCACCGCGCGCCGACTTGACCCCCGGCCCGGCGGGCGGCTATTTGACCCTGCGTCAGGGATTCCGTAACCTTGAACGTCGGTGCGCTCGGTGCGCACTGGTCCCGTGTGCCCATGGTCAGGTCGCACTCGCACGCCACGGTGTGTTGAGTCCTGCCAAGACGACCGGACATGGCGAGCACGCCAAGACTAGAAGAGATGAGCAACAACGTGGTGTACGCGATCGTCAAGGCCGGTGGCCGCCAGGAGAAGGTGTCCGTCGGCGATATCGTCGTCGTCGACCGTCTGTCGGCCGGTGCCGGACAGTCCGTCGAGCTTCCTGCGATCCTGCTGGTGGACGGGGAGAAGGTGACCCACGACGCTGCGGCGCTCGCGAAGGTCAAGGTCACTGCTGAGGTCGTCCGGGACGAAAAGGGCCCGAAGATCACGATCCTCAAGTACAAGAACAAGACCGGTTACCGCAAGCGCCAGGGGCACCGTCAGCAGCTGACGCGCCTCAAGGTCACCGGCATCAAGTGACCTCCCTCGGCGGCTCGTGAGAGTCGCCGCAGGTGATCCCACCCCCTCTTCTTCCAGCACGAAAGCAGGTTCGACATGGCACACAAGAAGGGCGCGAGCTCCTCGCGCAACGGTCGTGACTCCAACGCCCAGCGCCTCGGTGTGAAGCGCTTCGGTGGCCAGGTCGTCAGCGCCGGCGAGATCATCGTCCGCCAGCGCGGCACCCACTTCCACCCGGGCAACAACGTCGGTCGCGGTGGCGACGACACGCTGTTCGCCCTGACCGCCGGTGCCGTCCAGTTCGGTACGCGCCGCGGACGCAAGGTCGTCGACATCGTCTCGGCCGAGGCCTGATCCACGACGCAGCACGCTTGACAGGAGGGGCGCACCGACGCGGTGCGCCCCTCCTGGTGTTCTTCCCCCCTGCTTGAGAGGACCATTTCCATGGCCACGTTCGTCGACCGCGTCGTCCTGCACGCCTCCGGCGGTGACGGCGGCAACGGTTGCGCCTCCATCCGCCGGGAGAAGTTCAAGCCGCTCGCCGGCCCCGACGGCGGCAACGGGGGTGATGGCGGGAGCGTCCGGATCGTCGTGGACGCACAGACCACGACGCTCCTCGACTACCACCACTCGCCGCACCGCCACGCGACCTCCGGCACCCAGGGCATGGGCGACCACCGCGCGGGCGCCAACGGTGGCGACCTCGTCCTGCGCGTGCCCGACGGCACCGTGATCAAGGACCTCGACGGCAACGTCCTCGCGGACCTCGTCGGTGACGGCGCCGAGTTCGTCGCCGCGGCGGGCGGCCGCGGAGGGCTCGGCAACGCCGCCCTCGCGTCCCAGCGCCGCAAGGCCCCCGGCTTCGCGCTGCTCGGTGAGCCCGGCGAGGAGGCCGACTTCGTCCTCGAGGTGAAGTCCATCGCCGACGTCGCGCTCGTGGGCTTCCCGAGCGCGGGCAAGTCCTCGCTCGTCGCCGCGATCTCCGCTGCTCGGCCCAAGATCGCGGACTACCCGTTCACGACGCTCGTCCCCAACCTCGGCGTGGTCCAGGCAGGCGACTCACGCTTCACCGTCGCCGACGTCCCCGGGCTCATCCCCGGCGCGAGCGAGGGCAAGGGGCTCGGGCTCGAGTTCCTGCGCCACATCGAGCGCACCGCCGTGATCGTGCACGTCCTCGACTGCGCGACGCTCGAGCCCGGCCGCGACCCGATCTCCGACCTCGAGGCGCTCGAGGCCGAGCTCGACGCCTACGCGGGCGACCTCGACATCGAGGGCGCCCGGGTGCCGCTCAACGAGCGCCCGCGCCTCGTGGTCCTCAACAAGATCGACGTCCCGGAGGCCCGCGAGCTCGCCGAGCTCGTACGGCCCGACCTCGAGGCCCGCGGCCTCAAGGTCTTCGAGATCTCGACCGCGAGCCACGAAGGCCTGCGCCCCCTGACGTTCGCGCTCGCCGAGCTCGTCGACAAGGCCCGCCGCGACGCCCCGGCTCCGGCCCCGGCCCGCACGATCCTGCGCCCCAAGGCGGTCGACGACGCAGGCTTCACCGTGACCCGCAAGGGTGGCGCAGAGACCGGCTTCTACTTCGAGGTGCGTGGCTCCAAGCCCGAGCGCTGGGTCCGCCAGACCGACTTCTCGAACGACGAGGCCGTCGGCTACCTCGCCGACCGCCTCGCCCGCCTGGGTGTCGAGGAGAGGCTCTTCAAGGCCGGCGCCGTCGCAGGGGACGAGGTGCGCATCGGCTCGGACAAGAACGCCGTCGTGTTCGACTGGGAGCCCACGCTCATCACGGGCTCCGAGCTCCTCGGCGGACCGCGCGGGTCCGACCTGCGGCTCGAGGACACCTCGCGCCCCACGCGCTCGGACAAGCGCCGCGAGTACACCGAGCGCATGGACGCCAAGGCCGAGGCCCGCGCCGAGCTCTGGACCGAGCGCGAGTCCGGGCACTGGACGGACCCCGACCAGGACTGACCACCCGCGCACGGCCGACGGCCCGCCGGATGACCGGCGGACCACCTCCGTCGGAGAAGCGTGCTCCGCCCGCAGGGCGGGTACGGCCCTCGGGTCGTGCCCGCCCTGCGGCGTCCCCGGACGGTGCCGACCCGGCGCCGGGGCGAGCCGGGCGGGGAGGGGAGCGACGTCGTCGGGCCGGGGGACCCGTCACCGGCCGGTCGCCGCGTCCCACCGTGAGGTGTCACACGGTGGAACGACACGCCCTCCGAGGGCTCCCCGCGGGATGATGGCACCGTGAATGCGCTCTCCGCACGCTCCCAGGTCGCCACGGCTCACCGGGTCGTCGTCAAGATCGGCTCCTCGTCCCTGACCGGACCGGACGGGCACCTCAGCGTCCCGGCCCTCCAGGCGCTCGTGCAGGTCATCGCTGCGCGGCACGCCGCGGGCGGGCAGGTCGTCCTCGTGACGTCGGGGGCCATCGCCGCGGGGATCGGCCCCCTGGGCCTCAGCGCGCGACCGCGCGACCTCGCGACGGCCCAGGCAGCGGCCTCCGTGGGGCAAGGACTCCTGGTCGCCCGGTACGCGCAGGCCTTCGCCGAGTACGGCATCCGGGTGGGCCAGGTGCTCCTCACGGCCGAGGACACCATCCGCCGCGGGCACTACCGCAACGCGCAGCGCTCGCTCGAACGCCTCCTCGACCTGGGGATCGTGCCCGTCGTCAACGAGAACGACGCGGTCGCCACGGACGAGATCCGGTTCGGCGACAACGACCGCCTCGCCGCGCTCGTCTCGCACCTGGTCCGCGCCGACGTCATGGTCCTGCTGACCGACGTCGACGGCCTCTACGACGGACCGCCCTCGCGCCCCGGCACCCAGCGCATCCGCGAGGTGCGGTCCGCGCTGGACCTCGAGGGCATCGAGGTCACGGGACGCGGCAGCTCGATCGGGACCGGCGGCATGCTCACCAAGCTCGAGTCCGTGCGCATCGCGACGGGCTCGGGCATCCCGGTCGTCCTGACCAAGGCAGCGAACGCCGAGGGCGCCCTCGCGGGTCGTGAGGTCGGGACGTGGTTCGCCGTGACGGGCAAGCGCACCACGCGCCGACGCCTGTGGCTCGCGCACGCCGCGCGCACCCGGGGCCGGCTCGAGCTCGACGAGGGCGCGGTCGCCGCGGTCCTCGGCGGACGCGCGTCCCTGCTGCCCGCGGGCGTGGTCGGTGTCACCGGGGACTTCGACGCGGGCGACCCCGTCGAGCTCGTCGCCCCCGACGGACGCGTCGTCGCCCGGGGCCTCGTCGCGTTCGACTCGAGCGACATCCCGGACCTGCTGGGCCGCTCGACGCACGAGCTCCGCGACCGGCTGGGCGAGGGGTACGACCGCGAGATCGTGCACCGCGACGACCTCGTGCTCGTGGGGCGCCGCCGCAAGGCGTCCTGAGGGGACCCCGCGAGCACGCCCGGCGGGTCGCTCAGGGCGGGCCCGACGCCGGAACGTGCGTGACGCCGTCGGGCCCGCCTCTGTCCTCGGACGCCGCAGACACGCGCCACCCGTGCGGCGTAGGCTCGTCGCATGACTGCGCTCAGCCACGCCTCCGACCTCGACCCGACCGCGACGACCGCGACCGGCGGCCCGCAGACGCCGCCCGCCGCGCCCACCGTCGCGTCGTCCGCCGCGGACGGCTCGGTCGCGCAGGATGTCGAGGCGACCGCGCGGCGCGCCAAGAAGGCCTCGCGCACCCTCGCGACCGCGACGCGGGCCACCAAGGACGCCGCGCTCCACGCGCTGGCCGACGCCCTGGTCGAGGCCACCGCGGAGATCGTCGCGGCCAACGCGGTCGACCTCGAGCGCGGCCGGGAGAACGGGACCTCGGCCGGGCTCCTCGACCGGCTCGCCCTCACTCCTGAGCGGATCGTCGCGATCGCCGACGCGCTGCGCGAGCTCGCGACGCTCCCGGACCCCGTCGGCGAGGTCGTGCGCGGCTCGACGCTCCCCAACGGCCTGCGCCTGCGCCAGGTGCGCGTGCCCATGGGGGTCGTCGGCATGATCTACGAGGCGCGCCCCAACGTGACCGTGGACGCGGCCGGCCTGGCGCTCAAGAGCGGAAACGCCGTGATCCTGCGCGGCGGCTCGGCCGCCGCAGCCTCCAACGAGGTCATCGTGGACGTGCTGGGCCGGGCGCTCGCCGCTCAGGGGCTGCCCGCCGACCTCGTCCAGTCGATCGACCGCCACGGCCGTCCCGGCGCCGTCGCGCTCATGCACGCACGCGGCCTGGTCGACGTGCTCGTCCCGCGCGGGGGAGCCGACCTCATCCAGACCGTCGTGCGCGAGTCCACGGTGCCCGTGATCGAGACCGGCGTCGGCAACTGCCACGTCTACGTCGACGCCTCGGCAGACCTGACGAGCGCCCTCGAGATCCTGCTCAACTCCAAGACGCAGCGCGTCGGGGTCTGCAACGCGGCCGAGACGCTGCTCGTTCACACCGACGCGGCAGCCGAGTTCCTGCCGGCGGCCCTCGCGGCCCTCGACGCGGCCGGCGTCGTGCTGCACGGCGACCCCCGGACCGCCGCGCTCGCGCCCGAGGGGGTCCCCGTCCTCGACGCGACCGACGACGACTGGGCACGCGAGTACCTCGCTCCCGAGATCGCGGTGCGCGTCGTCCCGGACCTGGACGCCGCGATCGAGCACATCCGCACCTGGACCTCGGGGCACACCGAGGCCATCGTGACGCGCGACCTGGCCGCCTCCGAGCGCTTCGTCGCCGAGCTCGACTCCGCCGCGATCATGGTCAACGCGTCGACCCGTTTCACCGACGGGGCCCAGTTCGGGCTCGGCGCGGAGATCGGCATCTCGACCCAGAAGCTCCACGCGCGAGGCCCCATGGGGCTCGCGGAGCTGACGACGACCAAGTGGGTCGTGCACGGCGACGGCCACGTGCGTCCCTGATCACATGCTGCTCGTCGTCCAGCACGACCGTGAGAGACTGGACGACGATCAGCGCCCGGCCTGATCACCCGCCGTCCCACGCACCACGCTCAAGAACTCGTAGGAGGACATCGTGCTCGCTGCTGCCGTCCAGGTCGCCCAGGAGAACACCGAAGCCGTCACCCACCTCCCGATCCCGCCCGTCGGGTTCGGCATCGTCGCCTTCGGGGTGCTCGTCGGCCTCCTCCTCGTGACCTACGCCTTCCGTAGCGTCGGTACCCGCCACTGACCCCGGCCCTGGTGGATCCTGCGGAGATGACGGCGAGCAGACGCCCCCGGCTCGGGGTGATGGGTGGCACGTTCGACCCCATCCACCACGGGCACCTCGTCGCGGCGAGCGAGGCTGCGGCCCGCTTCGGTCTCGACGAGGTCATCTTCGTCCCCACCGGGAAGCCCAGCTTCAAGCAGCACCAGAAGGTCACCGCGCCCGAGCACCGTTATCTCATGACGGTCATCGCGACGGCCTCGAACCCGCGCTTCACGGTGAGCAGGGTCGACGTGGACCGGCCGGGGCTCACCTACACGGTCGACACGCTGCGCGACCTGCGTGAGCAACGCCCCGAGGCGGACCTCTACTTCATCTCCGGCGCCGACGCGATCGAGCAGATGCTGACGTGGAAGGATGCCGACGACCTCTGGAAGATGGCACACTTCGTGGCGGTCTCCCGTCCGGGACACCGGCTCAACGTCGACGGTCTGCCGCCCGGAGTCGTCTCCACGCTGGAGATCCCGGCCCTCGCCATCTCGTCGACCGACTGTCGACAACGGGCGGAGACCGGCCAACCGGTCTGGTACCTGGTGCCGGACGGCGTCGTCCAGTACATCGCGAAGCACGGCCTGTACAGAGGATCAGCATCATGAGTGATCAGCACGGGAGCATGCAGCCCGTCCGCCCCTTGACGCGCCGGGAGATCCGGGAGCGTGAGGCCGCCGCAGCCGAGCAGGCCGCAGGCGCGGCACCGTCCGCCCCGGGCGGGTACACCCCGCCCGCACCCGCAGCTCCTGCTGCCCCGCCGCCGTCACGGCGATCGATGCGGGACGTCTCCGCCCCGACCCCTTCCGAGGGGTACTCGAACCAGGCGCCCGTCGTCCGGCCTCCGTCGATGACGGGGGGCATGCGCGGTGTCGACGAGACCGGCCGCCTCACCCCGATCCAGGAGACCGCCGAGCGCGTCCCGCTCCGCCCCGCGCAGTCGCCGCCCCCAGGGACGACCCCGCCCGTGCGGCAGAGCATGCGCGCCCCGTCGACGGCGCCCTCGCCGTTCGGCGCGGCCCCTCGTCCCGCATCTCCCGAGCCCGCGCCCCAGAGCGCGCCGGCGCCGTTCCCCCCGGCGCAGCCCTTACCCTTCCCGCCCGCGCAGTCGGCACCGGCGCGAGAGTCCGTGTCGTCGCGGACCCCCGGCCCGGACACCCCGCGGGCCGCCGCGACCCCGGCACCGGCCCCCGCGCCGCTGCCGTGGGAGCAGGGCACCGCGCCGAGCTCCCTCGCCCAGCAGGCCCCGGAGTCCGCGCGCCCTGCCCTCCCGTGGGAGACGCAGCCGCCGGCCGCGACCCCGGCGGCCGCCCAGGCGTCACCCTTCCCCGGGGCCGTCGAGGACTCACCCTTCCCCGTCGCGGGTGCCACGCGTCCTGGCCCCGCGTCGCGGACGGCCGACGACGACGAGGACGACGCGTACGACGAGCGCCCGCCCGGGCACGCGTACACCTGGCTGCACTACCTGATCCTCATCGCCGTGGCCTTCGTGCTCGGGCTGCTGATCTGGCGGTTGCTGCTGGGTGACAGTGCGAGCGTCGCCGAGGCGCTCGCACCGGTCGGTCTCGAGGCCCTGACCTCGAGCCCCACGAACCACCACGGCCTGTCCTTCTGACAGGCCTCGAGACAACCCCACGGAGAGTCGTGACTGCAACGGAACGCGCTGTCGAGCTTGCGGTGATCGCGGCCCGCGCCGCATCGGACCGCAAGGCCGAAGAGATCATCGCCCTGGACGTCAGTGAGCAGCTCGTGCTCACGGACGTCTTCCTGATCGCCTCGGGAACGAGCGAACGGCAGGTGTCCGCGATCGTGGACGCCGTCGAGGAAGAGCTGCACAAGGTCGGGGTCAAGCCCATCCGCCGCGAGGGAAAGTCGGAGGCCCGCTGGGTCCTGCTCGACTTCGGCGACATCGTCGTGCACGTCCAGCACGCCGAGGACCGGGTCTACTACGCGCTCGAGCGCCTCTGGAAGGACTGCCCGGTCATCGAGCTCCCCGAGGACGCACGGGGCGGAGAGGGGACGTCGAGCACCGACGTCACCGACGCCGCGGACGACGGCGCCATCTACCTCGCGGAGGACTCGCAGGCGTGAGCGCGCGCACCGTCGTCTTCCTGCGCCACGGGCGCACCGAGTACAACGCGGCCATGCGCCTCCAGGGGCAGGTCGACATCCCGCTGGACGCCGTCGGGCACTGGCAGGCCGAGCAGGGGGCACGGTCGCTCGCGGCCGCGCACTCCCCGACGCTCGTCGTCGCGTCGGACCTGACGCGTGCGGCCGAGACGGCCGGGTACTACGGGAAGGCGACGGGCATGCCCGTCTCCCTCGACGAGCGTCTGCGCGAGCGCGGGTTCGGCGAGTGGGAGGGCATGACGGGCGAGGAGCTCTCCGAGCGCTGGCCCGACGAGTACGCGGCGTGGCGCCGTGGCGAGGAGCCCGCTCGTGCGGGCGCCGAGTCGCGGGCCGACGTCGCGGCGCGCATGGTCGCGGCCGTCACCGAGCACGCCGACGCACTGGACGAGAAGGACACGCTCGTCGTCGTCTCGCACGGTGCGGCGATCACGTTGGCCATCACGGCCATGCTCGGTCTGGACCCGACGGGCTGGCGGGGGATCTCGGGACTGAACAACGTCCACTGGTCCCAGCTGCAGCGCTCGGGAGCGAACGCCCACCCCGCGTGGAGGCTCGTCGCGCACAACGTCGGGGCGGACTTTTCGCTCGATGAGTGGAGCTCCGGACCCGATTGGATTTTCCAGCCGACTTCGGCATAAACTAGCGATGCTTCCGAGGGGGAAAACCTCAAGGAAGTGCGGGACCAGCAATGGTTCTCGGGGCTGTGGCGCAGCTGGTAGCGCACCTGCATGGCATGCAGGGGGTCAGGGGTTCGAGTCCCCTCAGCTCCACCCGACACGAAGGCCGTCTCCCTCAGGGAGGCGGCTTTCGTCGTTCTCGAGCGACGAGGTTCGCCCTGCGACGGAGCAGGTGTGACGTAGGTCATGATCGCCGCTCCCTCATCTGCTCGGGCCTGGCCACGTCCTCGACGCGGGTCCTCGACGGCGCGCGGTACACGACCGCGGTCACGGGGTACGACGTCGCCTACCGGCCCTTGGGCCAGACGGTCACGGTCCCGGCCTCGGTGCTCGGGGGCGCGGCCGGGGGGACGTCGTCGTTCACGACCGCGTACTCCTACACCGCAGGTGGCTTCCCGGAGACGGTGACCCTGCCCGCGGCGGGTGGTCTCGGCGCGGAGGAGGTCACGACCCGGTACGACGAGCGGGGGATGCCCGAGTGGATGGGGTCCGGGTTCGGCTGGGGCGCGTACGTCGCCGACGCGCGGTACACCGCGTTCGGCGAGAAGTCGGTCCTCGACCTGGGCAACACGTTCGGGACGGTCGTCTCCTACGAGTACCAGCAGGCGACGCACCGCCTGGTGCGGATCGGCCTCGACCGTGAGCGGGTCAACGGCACCGAGCTGGACGTGCGCTACGGGTACGACGTCGCGGGGAACATCCTCTCCGCGAAGGACGACCCGACCGCTGCCGGCACCGCCGACGACAACCAGTGCTTCACGTACGACGCGCTGCGACGGCTGACGTCGGCGTGGACACCGTCCACGGGATCGTGCTCCGCGGCGCCCTCGACCCGAGCGCTGGGCGGTCCGGCAGCGTACTGGACCGACTACGCGTACGACACGGTCGGCAACCGGACGTCGATGACGTCGCACCGGGCGAGCGGTGACGTCACGGCCGCCTACACCTACGGACCGTCGACGGCGGACCCCGACGCCGGGGTCCACGCCCTGACAGGGGTCGCGACCACGACGGCGGGCGGTGCGTCGACCACGGCGTCGTACGTCTACGACGCCGCGGGCAACACCGTCAACCGGCCGTTCGGCACAGGCGCCCAGGTGCTCGGGTGGGACGGTGAGGGGCGTCTGGCCCAGATCGTCACGTCCGGTGCCGGAGGCGCCGGGGAGAACCAGCTGACCGCCGGTGAGGCGTCGTTCGTCTACTCCGCCGACGGCGAGCGGATCGTCCGCAAGGACGCGTCGGGAACGACCCTGTACCTGCCTGGCGGGCAGGAGCTGACGCACCACACGGCCGGCTCGGCTGCGGGCACGACGACCGCGACCCGCTACTACGGGTTCGGCGGCCAGACGGTCGCCGTGCGTGACGGCAGGGGCCTGGGCGGGGTGTCCAGCCTGGTCAACGACGTGCACGGCACGGCGCTCGCCGTGGTACACAACACGAAGTACACGCTGACCCGCAACTTCGCCGACCCGTTCGGCGGTCGCCGTGGCGAGGTGCTGGACACCCCCGGGGACCGCGGGTTCCTGGGCAAGGTCGAGGACACCACGGGGCTGACGAGCGTGGGCGCGCGGTACTACGACTCGGGGCTGGGCCGGTTCGTGTCGGTCGACCCGGTGATGGACCTGGGTGATCCGCAGCAGTGGTCGGCCTACACGTACGCCAACAACAACCCGGTGACGTGGTCGGACCCGACGGGGCTGCTGTCCTGGAAGGGCGCGTGGTCGAGCGTCAAGAAGGGCGCGTCGGCGGTCGGAAAGTGGGCCAGCAAGAACAAGGCCGAGATCATCGGCGGTGTCGTGGGCACCGTCGTGGGGGTCGGGTGTGCTGCGCTCACGGTCGGCTGGGGGTCGGTGGCGTGTGCGGTGGCCGGCGGGGCGTTGGCCGGGGCGATCACGAACACGATCCGCCAGTCGTCATCGGGGAAGCCGTTCTCGTGGAAGTCGTTGGCGGTAGAGACGGCGTTCGGTGGTGCTGGCGGGCTGTTGGGGTTCGGTATCGGTGCCGCGGCCTCGCGGTGGATCGCGCCAGTGGCGAACCGTGCAGTGCAGGGTGCCGTGGCTGCTGCGCGGGCGAGTACCTCGAAGGCTGGGCAAGGGGTCGCGTCCGCTGCGCGGGGCGTGGTGAGCAAGGCCCAGGCCAGTGTGGCGCAGGTCGTCCGAACGAAGCCGATCCAGGCGAGCACGCCCAGGCCGCAGATGGCGACGAGTGGGGCGTCGAACGCGCGGCCCGGCGGACCGTCAGCTGGAGCAAAGTGCTCGTTCAGTGGTGCGACGGCCGTTCTGATGGCGGATGGATCGGCGAAGCGGATCGATCAGGTCGGCCCGGGGGACAAGGTTGCTTCGACCCCAGAAGAAGCTGGTGGGCAGGGGGCGCCTGCCGGAACCGGTGAGGTCGTTGCTCAGCACGTGCACGACGACGTCATGATCACTCTCGTCGTGGCAGGAGCGTCGATCACGACGACTGAGGACCACCCGTTCTGGTCCGTGACCGACCAGCGCTTCGAGCGCGCCGACGAGCTCGAAGCCGGCGAGGCCGTCCTGACCGCCACCGGGGCTACGGTGACCGTCGACGGGATCGACCTCGGCAACACGGTCCACGCGCCCGCGTACAACCTCACCGTCACCACCGACCACACGTACTATGTGCTGGCGGGGGCTACGGCGGTCCTTGTTCACAACTGCCCGATCGCGAACGGCGGAAGGTATGGGGATCTGCGGCCCGCTGGAGCGGGAAATGAGATCAACCATATCCCCGCCAACGCATCGAGCCCTCTCAGCAAGCACAGCGGCCCGTCGATTCGGATGGAATACGACGACCATCGCGCACTTTATAGCACTGGATCATCGCACGCCTCTATAGCTTGGCGAATGAGACAGAGTGAATTGATAGATGCCGGAGATTTCCGCGGTGCCATGCAAATGGACATTGACGACATTCGCTCCCGTTTTGGAAGCAAATACGATGATGCGATCGTGGAGATGTGGATGAGTCTGAGCCAAAATAAGGCTCTTCGCAAATGGGCCGCAGAACAACAGAAACCCTAGACGTATCAGAAAGAGGTGAGATTCGGGTGTCGTTGGACTGGAGAATCGAGATTGCCGAGTGCGGTGACCTGGTGCAAGATGATGACGAGGTTGCTCCCCCCGGCGAGGCGGAGCGCCGGTGGAATCGATATGTCGAGCTGGCTGATTCGGTGACCGGCGACGAAGGTCCGGCTGGCGTTGCTGCGATCGTCTCTTCGTTGAAGGCCGACGAGGACTACGGGGCCTATCAAGCGGCGCACGCGGCCTTGGATCGATTCCCTCAAGTGGACCTCGGGCTGGGGGTGGCCGATGCGGCGAAGGAACTTCTGTCCATCCCTCGTGATAACAGCGGGAATGTTCTGCTAATCCTGGTCCGGGCCGGCTCGGTGGCCGTGGGCGCCTTCAATGAAGCCATTCGGTCAATCGATCCGGAGGTTCGGCTTGCGATTCGCAAGCTTGTCGAGTATCACGAATCTGAGGAATGGCTCGCTGAGGGTGATCTTCAGAACGTTCTCCTGATGCCGAGGAAGTAGTTTCGCGGCGTGAATTCGAGAGCCCCACGGGCAGTGCTGTCGGTGGGGCTCTCGGTCGTCTTGACGGCGACCTCGGGCCGACGCGCCGCGGGTACATGACGCGTGTGCGGCCGAGGAGAGGTTTCGTGATCCTGTGCGGAGAGGTCTGGTACTCGGCGGTGACGTTGAGCTGCCGGCGTCGGATGACTGAGGTTGCTGTGGCGCACGTGATGAGGCGGCCTGTTCGTCGTGGGAAGTTTGAGCTGTGGTCTGACGCGTGGCTGTGGGTGGCAGCGGCCCCCTCACCAGGGTCGCTGGCCGACTCCCCGGAGATGCCCCTCGGAGTCGATCTCGGTCTGCTGCGCGTGGGCGCCAACTGCGAGACGGCGTCGGGCGGGGTCGTGTGGATGGCCGGCACGGCGCACGAGCGGCACGGCGCCACGGCTGGTCAGGTCTGGGTGTCGGACGGTGGTGCGCAGGGTCCTGTGCGTGCGGACGTCGTGGCGGACCCGCACGTCCCGACGTTCTTCTCCGAACGAAGCGTCCTGCCGATCAGCCAGGTACGGGAGGTGCTGGCCGAGTTCGTCATGGAGGACTCCGGGGAGCGCCCACGATCCGTCTCGTGGGTGGCTGGACAGCTCGACGGAAGCCGGATGGACGAGCCCAGACCGCCGGTGTCGCTTGCGAGCGACGACCCCTGGGGGTGACGTCGTGCTGATCAAACGCTCCCGCGGCGTCGCGGCGCTATCCGATGATCCTGGAGTCCGGGCCCGACGGGTTGGAAGTGATACGTCCCACCGACCGGAAACGCGTGAGTGGGCTCGGAGCGATGCGAACGGACGACGGCTGGAGAGTAGGGGAATCGGATGAGCGAACACCTGTACCGGGTGGCTTTCGACCTACCGGAACGGATTGCGTGCAGAACCGGGATCGGCGTGGAGCGACTCTGGGCCGAGAAGTCAGGCAGGCTAGAGATGCGCGTCCTGAACGTCCCCTTCTACGTGAGGGGCATCGCCTTCGGTGATGTCGTGCGCGTCAGGCCCGACCATGAGCGCAGGGAGTTCGTCTTCGAGGAGCTGATCTCGGAGTCCGGGAACTCGACGATGCGCATCATCCTCAGGGAGGCACAGGCAGAAGAGGAGGTCGGTGCCATGCTGCGCGCTGCGGACTGCGAGTGGGAGGTGGGACCGCCAGGAATCTTCCTCTGGGCGATCGATGTGCCGGCCCACGTCAACTACGCATCCGTCCGAGCAGACCTTCTCACCATGGCAGACGCCGGCACGATCGACCTTGAGGAAGGCGCGATCTCGGGGCTTCATCGAGAAGGGTTCGGGTAGAGGCTGCCCGCTCACGGGCTTCCTGGTTGACTCGGGTGGACGGGGCCGTGGACACGGCACCGAGCGTTCGCCAAGGAGGAAGCCCCATGGACACCGTGCACGTCGACCTGCTCGTCATCGGTTTCGGCAAGGGTGGCAAGACGATCGCCGCCGCGGCGGGTCGGCGCGGGCTGCGCGTGGCGATGGTCGAGCAGTCCGAGCAGATGTACGGCGGGACGTGCATCAACGTCGGGTGCGTGCCGACCAAGGCGCTGGTCCACGACGCCGAGTCTCGCCGACCGGGTGACTCTCCGGCGGACTGGTATGCGCGCGCGGTCACCCGCAAGGCCGACCTGACCGCGCTGCTGCGGGGCAAGAACTTCGACATGCTCGACGTGATCGACTCCGTGACCGTCGTGACGGGGCGGGCGACGTTCGCCGGGCCGCGCGAGGTCGAGGTCCGGGCGGGAACCGACCTCCTGCGGATCCGCGCGGAGACGGTGGTGATCGACACGGGCTCGGAGCCCGTGATCCCCGATATCCCGGGCGTGCACGACAACCCGCGCGTGACGACGAGCACGACGCTCATCGCGACCGAGGATCTCCCGGCGCGGCTCGTCGTCATCGGCGGCGGGTACGTGGGGATCGAGCTGGCGGGCATGTATGCACAGTTCGGGTCGCAGGTCACGGTCCTCGAGTCCGCGGAGCGGGTCTTCGGCCGGGAGGACGACGACGTCGCGGCCGCCGCACGCGAGATCCTCGAGCGTCAGGGCGTCACGTTCCTCACCGGGGTGCGGGCGACCTCGATCCGGGACGCCGACGACGGCGCGACCGTGTCGTACGAGGGTGCGGGGCCGGGGGATGCCGGCGGGGGCGCGGTGACGGGCGACCTGGTCCTACTCGCCTTGGGGAGGCGTCCCGTCACCGCAGGGCTGGGGCTCGACGTCGCGGGGATCCGCACCACGGACCGGGGTGCGGTCGAGGTCGACGACCACCTGCGGACGAATGTCCCCGGGGTGTACGCCGTCGGTGACGTCAACGGCGGCCCGCAGTTCACGTACATCTCCCTCGACGACTCGCGGATCCTGCTCGACCAGCTCTTCGGGACGGGCGAGCGCTCGACCGCGGACCGGGTCGCCGTGTCGTACACGGTGTTCATCTCGCCGCCGCTCGCACGCGTGGGACTCACGGAGCGGGAGGCGCGGAAGGCAGCGCACGACGTGCTCGTCGCGAGCAAGGCGGTCGCCTCCCTCGCCGCGATGCCGAGGGCGCGGATCGTCGAGCAGACCGACGGCCTCATGAAGTTCGTCGTGGACGCAGGGAGCGGTCTTGTGCTGGGCGCCGCGCTCCTGTGCGTGGACTCCCAGGAGCTGATCAACACGGTCGCGCTCGCGATGCGGCACGGCGTCAGTGCCGCCGACCTGCGCGACGCGATCTACACCCACCCGTCCTCGACCGAGGGGTTCAACGAGGTGCTCGCGGCGTTGGCCTGACCCACATTGACCGGAAGTCTGCCGTGTGGTGCCGTGGCGGTCGGGCCATCGCCGCCTCAAGGGCTCACCGCCGCTCGTTGCCCCGACGGTAGTTCCCGGTCGCCCGCGCCAGAAGGTGCTGTGTCCGGTCCTCGTCGGCGGTCTCGAGAGCCGCGACCAGCCGCTCGGCCCGGGCGCCGGAGATCGTCGCGACGAGCCGCCCGCCCCGGTAGGCGAGGACGGTCCCGGACGCCGTGACGCGGTGGTCGAACGGGTCCTCGACGAGTCGCCCGCGGGCGTCGGGCGGGCCGGATCTGCTCATGCGGCGACCGTAGCCAAGGGCGCACAGCCCACGCCAGGTGATTGACGCCGTCGGGCAGGGGCAGCCGGCGCGGGGGCGCCCGTCTCGCCTCCCGGACCGTGATCCGCATGGACGACATCCGTCCACGATGCGTGCCTTGCGGCGGATCCTTTGCCGTACCGATACCGTGCAGCCATCCGAGCAAGGAGGTCAGCATGCGCATCGGCGTGCCCAGAGAGACCCGTCCCGGCGAGCGGCTCGTCGCCGCGACGCCCCGTACGGTGGCCCAGCTCGTGGGGCTGGGGTACGACGTCGTGGTCGAGCGCGGCGCCGGTGAGCGCGCGAGCTACCCCGACGAGGCGTACGCGGAGGCCGGCGCGAGCCTGGGCGACGCGGCGCAGGCGTGGGGCGCGGACGTCGTCACGGCCGTCAACAGCCCGTCGGCCGAGCAGGTCGCGTCGCTGTCGGAGGGTGCGACCCTGATCGCGATGCTGGCCCCCGGCTCGAACGAGGACCTGGTTCAACAGCTCGCGGAGCGCGGTGTCACGGCCCTGGCGCTCGACGCCGTGCCGCGCATCTCGCGTGCCCAGTCGCTCGACGTGCTCAGCGCGATGTCGAACGTCGCGGGGTACCGCGCCGTGATCGAGTCCGCGGAGGAGTACGGCGGCATGTTCGCCGGCCAGGTCACCGCGGCGGGCAAGACGGCGCCCGCGAACGTGTTCGTGATCGGCGCCGGCGTCGCGGGCCTCGCGGCGATCGGCACGGCCGCGAGCCTGGGCGCGCAGGTGCGCGCGTTCGACGTGCGTCCCGAGGTCGGCGAGCAGATCGAGTCCATGGGCGCGGAGTTCGTCCAGGCCGAGGGCGCGCGCCAGGAGGTCAGCACCGACGGGTACGCGAGCGCGCTGACCGCTGAGCAGGAGCGTCTGACCGCGAAGATGTACGCGGCCGAGACGGCACGCGCCGACATCGTCGTCACGACGGCGCTCGTGCGGGGCCGTGCGCCGCGCACCATCAGCGCCGACATGGTGGCCGCGATGCGGCCCGGCAGCGTGATCGTGGACCTCGCGGCCTCGGGCGGCGGCAACTGCGAGCTCACGGTGCCTGGGGAGCGCGTCGTCACGGACAACGGCGTCGTGATCCTGGGCTACACGGACCTCACGAGCCGCATGCCCAAGCACACGTCGCAGCTCGTGGGCACGAACATCGTCAACCTGCTCAAGCTCCTCACGCCCGGCGGCGACGGACAGGTCGTGCTCGACCTCGACGACGAGGTGCTGCGCGGCATGACGGTCGCGCGCACGGGCGAGGTCCTGTGGCCCCCGCCCCCGGTCGCGGTCTCGGCCGCGGCCCCCGCGGCCCCGGCCGCTCCCGTGGTCGACGAGGCCCAGGCTGCACTCGACGCCGCGACGGCCCTCGACGAGGCCCGACGGCGCGGCACCCGCCGGGCGGTCGGGTACGCCCTGGCCGCCGTGCTGGCCGCGCTCGCCATCACGTTCTCCCCGCCCGCGTTCGTGGGGCACTTCACGGTGTTCGCGCTCGCGGTGGTCGTGGGCTACTACGTGATCTCGAACGTGAGCCACTCGCTGCACACCCCCCTCATGGCCCAGACGAACGCGATCTCCGGGATCATCCTGGTCGGCGCGCTCCTGCAGATCGGCGACTCGAGCTGGGTGGTCACCACGATCGCCTTCGTCGCGGCCGCCCTGGCCTCCGTCAACATCTTCGGTGGGTTCCTCGTGGCCTACCGCATGATCGGCATGTTCCGGAAGGAGGCCTGACCCGTGCTGACCTCCCTGGTCCAGGCTGCTTACGTCATCGCAGCCGTCCTGTTCATTCTGAGCCTCGCGGGCCTGTCCAAGCAGGAGACTGCCCGTCGCGGCAGCCTGCTCGGCATGACGGGCATGGGGCTCGCCCTCGTGGCAACGGTCGCGCTCGCGCTGCAGGACAGCGAGCGTCCGGTCATGGTGACGCTGCTCCTCATCGCGATGGTGTTCGTGATCGGCGCGGTCGTCGGGACGTGGCGTGCGCGCAGCGTCGAGATGACGCAGATGCCGGAGATGATCGCGCTCCTGCACAGCTTCGTGGGCCTCGCTGCGGTCCTCGTCGGGTTCAACTCGTACCTGACCGAACAGGGCGACGTGGTGCACCTGGTCGAGGTCTTCCTCGGGGTGCTCATCGGCGCCGTGACGTTCACGGGCTCGATCGTGGCCTACCTCAAGCTGTCGGCGCGCATCCGGTCGAACCCGCTCATGCTGCCGGGGCGCAACTGGTGGAACCTCGGGGCGCTCGTCGCCTCGGGCGGCCTCATGGCCTGGTTCATCGCGGGCCACGGGCTGCTGCCGCTCATCCTCATGACGGTCGTCGCACTCGCGCTCGGCTGGCACCTGGTCGCCTCGATCGGCGGCGGCGACATGCCTGTCGTCGTCTCGATGCTCAACTCGTACTCCGGGTGGGCCGCGGCGGCAGCGGGCTTCATGCTCAGCAACGACCTGCTCATCATCACGGGAGCCCTGGTGGGCTCCTCGGGTGCGATCCTCAGCTACATCATGTGCAAGGCCATGAACCGGTCGTTCATCAGCGTGATCCTGGGCGGGTTCGGAGCGGAGGGCGGACAGGTCGTCGCCTCTGACCAGGACTACGGCGAGCACCGCGAGGTGCAGGCGGCCGAGGTCGCGGACCTGCTCAAGCACGCGCGCACGGTCGTCATCACGCCGGGTTACGGCATGGCGGTGGCCAAGGCGCAGTACCCGGTCGCGGACCTGGTCCGACGGTTGCGCGAGCGCGGCATCGAGGTCCGGTTCGGGGTGCACCCGGTCGCGGGTCGCCTGCCCGGGCACATGAACGTCCTGCTCGCCGAGGCCAAGGTCCCGTACGACATCGTGCTCGAGATGGACGAGATCAACGACGACCTGTCGGACACCGACGTCGTGCTGGTCATCGGGGCCAACGACACGGTCAACCCTGCGGCGCTCGACGACCCGGGCTCACCCATCGCAGGCATGCCCGTGCTCGAGGTCTGGAAGGCCAAGCAGGTGATCGTGTTCAAGCGGTCGATGGCCACGGGGTACGCGGGAGTCCAGAACCCGCTGTTCTTCAAGGACAACACCGCGATGCTCTTCGGAGACGCCAAGGATCAGGTCGACCACATCATCCAGGCGCTCTGAGGTCCGGCGCGGGAGTGCGAACCCGCGCCGGACGCAAGGGGGAGGAGGTGAGCGACGTCGTCAGGCAGGGCGACGTGGCTCACCTCTTCGACGTCCTCCGGGAGTCCACGGCCCGACGGCGGCGCCCACCGCGGGCCGTCCGCTCGCCGTGCCGTCCGCACGGGGTGAGCATGGTCCCGACAGCCCGACAGCCCGGAGGACCCCATGGACAAGGTCGACCTGCGCGCGGTGCACCGCGAGCTGTACTCACCGCCGCGCGAGTTCGTGCGGGTCGTGGTCCCGCCGCTGCGCTACCTGCAGATCGACGGCGAGGGGGATCCCAACACGGCTCCGGCGTACACGGAGGCGGTCGAGGCGTTGTTCCCGCTCGCGTACGCCGTGAAGTTCGCGAGCAAGAAGGACCTGGGCAGGGACTACGTCGTCGGGCCGCTCGAGGGGCTGTGGACCGCGGAGGATCCCGGGACGTTCGTGCGTCGCGAGAAGGACGCGTGGTCCTGGACGCTCATGATCCTGCAGCCGGACTGGCTCACCGACGCGTTCGTCGCGGACGTGGCCCGGGCGACGCGTCGCAAGAAGGGGCTGCCCGCGCTCGACCGGGTCCGGTTCGTGACGTACGACGAGGGCGACTCGGTGCAGGTCCTGCACGTCGGCTCGTACGACGACGAGGCGCCGACGCTCGCGCGGCTGCACGACGAATACCTGCCGGCGCACGGGCTGACGTTCAACGGGCCGCACCACGAGATCTACCTGAGCGACGTGCGCAGGACTGCACCCGAGAAGCTCAGGACGGTGCTGCGGCAACCGGTGCGTGCGCTCGACGGGGCATGACGGGTCGCGTCAGGAGGCACGAGCCCCGTGCCCCGCTCGTCCTGGCGCGGACCGGGGGAGTGCTCAGACCTTGCGGAGCTGGTTGAACATGGGGCAGTCGAACGGGTCGCGCGCCGCGAGGCCCACCCGGTTGAGGTAGCGGACCACGATCGCGTAGGACGCGACGAGGTTGGTCTCGGTGTACGGCATGCCCAGGCGTGCGCAGTGCTCGCGGACCATGAGCCGGGCCTTGGCGAGGTGGGGCCGGGGCATGCTCGGGAACAGGTGGTGCTCGATCTGGTAGTTGAGCCCGCCCATGAGGACGTTCATGACGCGCCCGCCCGTGATGTTGCGCGAGGTCAGGACCTGCTTGGACAGGAAGTCGAGCTTGCTGTCGGCGGGGATGATCGCCATGCCCTTGTGGTTGGGCGCGAACGACGCCCCCATGTACACACCGAACACTGCGAGCTGTACACCGAGGAACGCGAACGCCATGCCGATCGGCAGGAACCAGAAGACGACTCCCACATAGAGCGTGAGGCGCAGCGCGATCGTGACGAGCTCCAGGGTCCGGGCGCGGCTCTTCGCCGACGCGAGCAGCGAGCGGATCGAGATCATGTGCAGGTTGATGCCCTCGAGCGTGAGCAGCGGGAAGAACAACCAGCCCTGGTGGCGGGTGATGAGGGCGAGGAAGCCCTTCTGCTCGGCCGCGCTCTCCTCGAGGAAGGAGATGGTGTCGGTCTCGATGTCCGGGTCCTTGCCGACCCGGTTCGGGTTCGCGTGGTGACGCGTGTGCTTGTTCATCCACCACGAGTAGCTGATGCCGACGACGCCGTTGGCCAGGAACCGCCCCACGCGGTCGTTCGCAGGACCCGACGTGAGGATGGTGCGGTGCGCGGCCTCGTGCGAGAGGAACGCGAACTGCGTGAGGATCAGGCCCAGCGCGCCCGCGATGAGGAGCTGGAACCACGAGTCGCCCAGCAGGACGAACCCGGCGACGGCCCCGCCCAGCGCGACCGTCAGGATCGCCGCGACCCAGCCGTAGTAGCCGTGCGTGCGCTCGAGCAGACCCGCCTCACGGATGCGCTTGGACAGCTCGGTGTAGGTGCTGGTGACGCTGGTCCCGTCGCCGGTACGTGGCTTGGTCGGGCGGAATCCGGGGCGGACGGCAGTGTCGGTCATAGTCCCTCACAGGGGCCGGGTTCGACTTCCCAGCCGCGGAGGTGAGCGAGTTGCCCGTTGTACAGATGGACCGAGTCTACGTGCGACTTCACGATCCGCGTGGAGAAAGGACGAAGGTCCGGTGCGGACCCGACCAGGTCTGCACCGGACCGGAGGCGTCGTGCGGCCCGGTCGGCACGCCGACGCGCTGCAGACCGGGCCCGTCAGGCGTGAGGCGCCGGCGTCGCGCGGGCCGTGCCGAATGCCGTGTACACGGCCGCGATGTCGTCGCCGCCGTGCCCGCGCGCGGCCGCGCTCGCGTAGAGGTCTGCCAGCGCGTCGAGCAGCGCGGGGTCGAGGTGCGCCTGGGCCGCTGCCTCGGAGATGAGACCGATGTCCTTGCGGAGCCCGTCGAGCGCGAACTGCGGCGCGAACTCGCCCGCGATCATCTCGGCCCCCTTGAGGTGGGCGTAGGGGGAGTCGGACGCGCCGCCGGCGATGGCTTCCAGGAACAGGTGGGGGTCGATCCCCTCGGCGCGCGCCAGGGCGATCGACTGTGCCGTGCCTGCGGTGATCGTCGCGAGCCACGCGTTGCACGCGAGCTTGAGCGCGGTGCCCTGGCCCACCTCGGTGCCCGCGATCACGACCTTGGCCGAGATCGCGTCGAGCACCGGGGCGATGCCGGCCAGGACGTCGGGGTCCCCCGCCGCGAGCACGGCCAGCCGTCCCTCCTCGGCGGGCTGCCTGGTGCCGAGCAGGTTGGCCTCGACCAGGGTCACCCCGAGCTGTCGCGCGCGCTCGACGATCCGCGCCGTGCCGTCGCGCCCGACCGTCGACGCCTGGACCCACACGGCTCCCGTGCCGACCGAGGGCCCTGCGGCGTCGAGGACCTCGAGGACCGCGGCCGCGTCGAACAGGATGCTCAGCACGACGTCGGCCCCGTGGGCCGCCTGCGCGGCCGTGGGGGCCACGAGCGCCCCGGCGTCGGCGAGCGGAGCGGCGCGCGACGCCGTGCGGTTCCACACCGTGACGTCGAAGCCCTCGCGCAGCAGCGAGTGCGCCACCGCGGTCCCCATGGTCCCGGTGCCCAGCACCGTGACGGTCGACAGGTCGCTCATCAGAACTCCTCGTGCTCGTCGGAGTCGCGCGCGGCGTCCTCGCCGCGGTCGAGCCCGGCGATCCGGGCCATGTCGTCCTCGGTGAGGGCGAAGTCGAAGATCTCGGCGTTGGAGCGCTGGCGCTCGGCGCTCGCGGACTTGGGGATCGTCACGATGCCCTGCTGGACGTGCCAGCGCAGCACGACCTGCCCGGCGGACCGGCCGTGGGCCGCGGCGATCTCCTGGATCACGGGTTCGGTCAGCACGCCCTCCTCCAGCCCGAGCGGGCTCCAGCCCTCGACGGTGATGCCGCGCTCGGTGAGGTACCGCCGCAGGTCCGTGCGTGCGAGCGCGGGCGAGAGCTGGATCTGGTTCACGGCCGGGACGTGGCTCGTCTCGGCGATGAGCCGGTCCAGGTGGTGCTCACGGAAGTTCGAGACGCCGATGCTGCGGACCAGGCCCTCTGCGGCGAGGTCGATCATCGCGCGGTAGGACTCGACGTACCGGTCGAGGCGGGGGAGCGGCCAGTGGATCAGGAACAGGTCGACGTAGTCGAGCCCCAGCCGGTCGAGGCTCGCGTGCAGCGCGTCCCGGGTGGCGTCGTACCCCTGGTCGGACCCGCGGAGCTTGGTCGTGACGAACAGCTCGGCGCGGTCCACGCCCGACGCGGCGAGGCCCTGCCCTACGCCCACCTCGTTCTCGTACCGGGACGCGGTGTCGACGAGCCGGTACCCGAGCCCGATCGCGCTCTCGACCGCCCGCGCCGAGGCGTGGTCGTCGAGCGGCCACGTGCCCAGGCCCAGCAGGGGCATGGGGTGGCCGGAGGACAGCAGGGTGGTGGGGATGGTCATGGAGCGCGCCTCACGTCGGACGGGACCGGACCCTCTCGACCCTAGGCGCGTGACGCCGTCGTGCAACGTGGAGGACCGTGCCCGACGGCGCCGCGCCCCCGGGTGCGCGCCTCGCCCAGGGAGAGACTCAGGACGCGTGGCGGAACGTCTGGCGGTAGTCGGTCGGCGGGACGCCGACCGCCCGCCGGAAGTGGTGGCGCAGCAGGGCGGCCGACCCGAACCCGCTCAGGCGCGCGATCTCCTCGAGGTCGAGCCCCGACTCCTCCAGCAGCGTGCGCGCGTGCTGGACGCGCTGGGTCGCGAGCCACTGCATGGGGGTGGTCCCGGTCTCGGCGACGAACGTCCGCGCGAACGTGCGTGTCGACAGGTGGGCGCGGCGCGCGAGGTCCTCGACCGTCTGGGGCTCGTCCAGGTGCTCGTCCATCCAGGCGAGCACGTCCCGGATGCTCTGCTCCTCGCACCGCGGCACGGGGCGGTCGATGTACTGGCGCTGACCACCGTCGCGCTGGGGAGGGACGACCATGCGGCGCGCGATCGCGTTGGCCGCCGCGCTGCCGAACTCCTTGCGCACGATGTGCAGGCACGCGTCGATCCCTGCGGCAGTGCCCGCACTCGTGACGATGTCGCCGTCGTCGACGAACAGGACGTCCGGGTCCACCTCGACCTGTGGGAACCGTGCCGTGAGCTCGTCCGTGTGGCGCCAGTGCGTCGTGATGCGGCGCCCGTCCACGAGCCCCGCCGCGGCGAGGAGGAAGGCGCCCGAGCAGACGCTCAGCAGGACCGCGCCGCGGGCATGGGCCGCACGCAGGGCGTCGACGATCTCCTGCGGGTACTCGTCCCGGATGCGGAGCGCGGGGACCGCGACCAGGTCGGCGTCCTCGAGCGCGTCGAGGCCGTGGTCGGGGACCAGGGACGCACCGATGCTCGTGCGGACGGGTTCGCCCGCG
Source organism: Oerskovia sp. 140933 (assembly GCF_059651515.1). NCBI lineage: Bacteria > Bacillati > Actinomycetota > Actinomycetes > Micrococcales > Cellulomonadaceae > Oerskovia > Oerskovia sp. 140933. The sequence continues at coordinate 163,618 of NZ_JAMXIO010000002.1, read as the reverse complement.
ACGGGTCCGCACACGCGGAAGTCGATCGCGGGCACGCCGTCGTCCGTGCGGTCGAGGCCGAAGACCTCGCACACGACGCCGAGCTCGAACGGGGCCACTCCGTCGGCGACGACGGCCGCCACTGTGCGCAACATCCTTCGACGCTACGCCCGTGGCAGGATCTTGTCGACACCTGTCTCTCCTGCCACTCGTGGAGGGCGCGGCGCCGGACCAGGGTGGAGACATGGACATCGTGGAGCTGGTGATGAGGCTGGTCGTGATCGCGGCGCTCGTGGCGCCGCTCGTGGTGCTGGCGGTGCGGCGCCCGCCGGTCGGGGGACGGTTCCCGGCAGGGACGGACGACGGATGGACCCTGCCGCCAGGCGGACGGGGCGACCCGCGCCGGCAGGTCGACGTCGTCGGCGCGCGGGCTCGTCGGGGGTGACGCGGGGGGTGAGGCGTCGGTCGGGCGGGCCGCCCCGGCGCGGTGGGTTGTGCACGATCGGTGCGGTACGGGACATTTGCGCATGGCCTGCCGACGACGTGACCATGTCCCTGCCGTTGCCCTCCTGCTGACTGCCTCGCTGGTGACCCTCGCGGCGTGCTCGGCGCCTCCCGAACGGGACCCGGCGATCGAGGTCGTCCCTCAGGACGGTGCCTTCGACCCCCTGGCGATCACGCTGACCGGGCTCGGGGCGGGGCGCGAGGTGCGGCTGGTCGCGACGACGGAGATCGACGGGTCGGCGATGTCGTCGCGGGCGACGTTCGTGGCCGACGACGACGGTCGGGTCGACCTCGCGACGACCGCCCCGACCGAGGGGTCGTGGACGACGGTCGACGCCATGGGACCGTTCTGGTCCATGACGGGCAGCAGGCTCGGAGTCGAGGCAGCAGGTGCGGACCACTCGGTGACCCTGTCGTTGAGCGCCGACGGCGAGCCCCTCGCCGAGACGGTCGTCGAGAGGACGGGGCACAGGACGGACGTCGAGGTCCGCGACGTGACCGACGACGGCATGGTCGCCGCGTACGCTGTGCCGGCCGGGCTCTCGGCTGACGCCGCGTTGCCGGCCGTGCTCGTCTTCAGCGGGTCGGATGGGGGGCTGAGCAATGCCCGAGCTGCGGCCACCTCGTTGGCCGCGCTCGGCTACCCGGCCCTGGCGATCAGCTACTTCAAGAGCCCGGGGCAGCCGACCGAGCTCGCGGAGGTGCCGGTCGAGACCTTCCTCACCGGGCTCTCCTGGTTGCGCGAGCAGCCGGGGGTCGACACCGACCGGGTCTTCACGTTCGGCGTCTCGCGAGGTGGGGAGATGGCCCTGTGGTTGGCGGCCAACCATCCGGACCAGGTCCATGGCGCGTTCGCACCGACCGGTGCGGGCAGCCTGTACTGCGGCTACCCGAACTGGAGGGTGTCGGCCTGGACGCTCGACGGGGTGGGTCTGCCGTGCGAGCCGGGCAGCGCGGTCGGCACGCCGCCCGAGACCCAGGTGCCGGTCGAGGCGATCGAGGGCCCGGTCGTGCTGGCCTGCGGGACGGCGGATCCGCAGTGGGACGCGTGCGGGCTCCTGCGGGACGTGAGGCCGCGCTTCGACGACCAGGGGCTGGTCACGGCGGTCGAGCAGGAGGATGCCGGGCACTTCCTCGTGGTCGCGCCCTACCGGCCGCTCGGCCTCGACGAACCGGGGGCGACGCCGGGCGCCACGCACCAGGCCCGCGTCGACTTCTGGGACGCGGTCGACGCGGTGCTCGCGGAGGCGAGGCGGTAGCCGCGGCCCGGGTGCGAGGGCCCGGCGGTGCCCGGGCGCGACGACCCCCCGGTCGGTGCGTCCCTCACAGCACGACGCCCCGGCCTCCGTGCGGGGGCCGGGGCGCCGGTGCGTCCTGCGACGTCGAGGTCAGCGGGCGCCGACCGCCTCCTCCGAGGGGCCGGCGGTCGCGGAGAGCGCGTCGAGCTCGGTGGCCTCCCACGCGGCCTGGCCGAGGCTCGGGATCATGGCGCCGAGCGCGGGGCGCCACGTGGCGAACTGCTGCGGGAAGCAGCGCTCGAGCACGTCGATCATCGCGGGGACCGCGGTCGAGGCGCCCGGCGAGGCACCCAGGAGCCCGGCGATCGAGCCGTCGGCGGCCGCGATGACCTCGGTGCCGAACTCGAGCACGCCGCCCTTCTTGGGGTCCTTCTTGATGACCTGGACGCGCTGGCCCGCGGTGATCTTCTCCCAGTCCTTGGGGTGCGCCGTGGGCATGAACGCCTGGAGCGCGGTGAACTTGGCCTCGGGGCTCGCGACGAGCTGGCCGATCAGGTACTGCGTGAGGTCGATGTTCTTGAGGCCCGCACCGAGCATCGAACCGATGTTGTGGGTCCGCAGCGAGGTGAAGAGGTCCAGCAGCGAACCCTTCTTGAGGTACTTGGGGCTGAACCCGGCGTACGGGCCGAACATCAGGTACGTCTTGCCGTCGACGACGCGCGTGTCGAGGTGCGGGACCGACATGGGCGGCGAGCCGACGTCGGCCTTGCCGTAGACCTTGGCCTGGTGCTGGGCGACGAGCTCCGGGTTGTCGGTGCGCAGGAACTCGCCGCTGATCGGGAAGCCGCCGTATCCCTTGGCCTCCTTGATGCCGGCCTTCTGCAGCAGCGGCAGCGCGCCGCCGCCCGCGCCGACGAACACGAAGCGTGCGTTGACCGTGCGCGGTCCCTGCGTGGCGTTCCAGGACACGTCCTTGACGGTGACGTCCCAGGTGCCGTCCTTGCGCTTCTTGAGCTTGTTGACCTCGTGCTGGAGGTTCAGCTCGACGTCGTGCGCCGTGAGGAAGTCGAAGAGCTGCGTCGTGAGGGCGCCGAAGTCGACGTCGGTGCCGCTCGTCGCCCGGGTCGCGGCGACGGCCTCGTCGCCGTCGCGGTCGAGGACGAGCAGCGGTGCCCACTGCGCGATGACCGCGGGGTCGTCGGTGAACTCGAGCTCGCTGAACAGCGGGTGGGCGCTCAGCGCCGTGAAGCGGCGCTTGAGGTAGTCCACGTTGGCCGCGCCGCGCACGAAGGTCATGTGCGGGGTGTGGCTGATGAAGCGTGCGGGCTCGGGCAGGTGGCCCCCGGTGAGCAGGTGGTGCCAGAACTCGCGCGACACCTCGAACTGCTCGTTGATCGCGACCGCCTTGGCGATCTCGACGGTGCCGTCGGCCTTCTCGGGGGTGTAGTTCAGCTCGCAGAGCGCGGCGTGGCCGGTGCCAGCGTTGTTCCACGGGTTGGAGGACTCCTGGGCTACCGCGTCGAGGCGCTCGAAGACCTTGATGGTCCACGTGGGCTCGAGGAGCTTCAGGAGGGCGCCGAGGGTCGCACTCATGATGCCGCCGCCGATGAGGGCTACGTCGATGGTGTTCTGACCCGATGTCTTCTTAGTCGCCACCGCTCGATTTTACGCTTGTGAAGGAGTGCACATGCTGTGCGGTCCGTCACGGTCGTGCGTCACATTTTTTCGGGACCAAAGTCCCGGTGGGGCGCCTCCTAGGTCACCGCAACACGCTGATCTGGGGTTTTGACCAGATCTCTCGTATCTATGGGCGAGGATGGTCCCGACGGTCGCGAATGCCCCCGGCGACCCGGTCAGTCCGACTCGCCCGACTCATCTCGTGAGGCCCCCACATGAGCACACCCACCCCCGGCCGCGTCGTGGTGGTCGGCGCCGGCATGGTCGCCCACCGTTTCGTGAGCCAGATGATCGCACGCTCGCCCGAGGGGGCGTGGCACGTGTCCGTCGTCGGCGACGAGGACCGTGCCCCGTACGACCGCGTGCACCTGTCCGAGTACTTCACCGGACGCACCGCGGACGACCTGACGATGGACCCGTCCGTCTGGGAGGACCAGCGGACCGAGCTCGTCACGGGCGACGCCGTCGCGGCCGTCGACCGCGAGACGCAGACCGTCACGACCCGCTCCGGCCGCGTCCTCGCGTACGACCACCTGGTCCTGGCGACGGGGTCGTGGGCCTGGACGCCGCGCACCGAGGGCACCGACCTGCCGGGAGTCTTCAGCTACCGGACCCTGGCCGACCTCGAAGGTCTGCGCGAGTACGTGGCGCTGCGCACCGAACGCCTGGGGCGTCCGCTGCACGGGGTCGTCGTCGGGGGCGGCGTGCTGGGGCTCGAGGCCGCGGCCGCCCTCCAGGCCCTCGGCACGGCCGCGACGGTCGTCGAGTTCGCCGACCGCCTCATGAGCGTCCAGCTCGACGACGCGGGCGGCGAGGCGCTGCGCGTCCTCGTGACCGACCGCGGCATCGAGGTCCGCACGTCGACCGGCGCGACGGGACTCACGGCCGCGGGTGACGGCGCCGTGGGGACCATGGACCTGTCCGACGGCTCGCGCATCCCGGCCGACGTCGTGATCTTCTCGACGGGTATCCGCCCGCGTGACCGCGTGGCGCGCGAGGCGGGCCTGGCGATCGGCGAGCGCGGCGGCGTCGTCGTGGGTGCGGCGTGCCACACCTCCGACCCGGCCGTGTGGGCCATCGGCGAGTGCGCGTCGTTCGAGGACCAGTGCGTGGGCCTGGTCGCCCCCGGCAACGCCATGGCCGACGTCGTCGTGGACCGCCTGCTCGGGGGTGTCGCGACGTACTCCCCGGCGCCGGAGGGGACCAAGCTCAAGGGCGTCGACATCGAGGCGGCGAGCTTCGGGGACGTGTTCGGGCTGACGCCCGGCGCGCTCGAGGTCACGTTCGCCGACCCCGTCGCCCGCACCTACCGCAAGCTCGTCGTCTCGGACGACGCGCGGACGCTGCTCGGCGGCGTGTTCGTGGGTGACGCGGCACTCTACTCGTCGCTGCGCCCCCTCCTCGGACGTTCGCTCGGCGCGGACCCGTCGGCGTTCCTCGCCCCGGAGGGCGGGGCGCCCGTGCTCGGGGGTGACCTGCCCGACGACGTCGTGGTCTGCTCGTGCGCGAACGTCACGGCCGGCACGGTCCGGGGGGCGGTCACGGAGCACGGCTGCACGAGCCTGGGCGAGGTCAAGACGTGCACCAAGGCCGGGACCGTCTGCGGGTCCTGCGTACCGATCCTCACCAAGATCGTGAACACGACGCTCGAGGCGAGCGGCATCTCCGTGTCGAAGGCCATGTGCGAGCACTTCACGATGTCGCGCGCCGAGCTGTTCGCCCTGGTGCGCCAGGACGGGCTGCGGACCTTCACGCAGATCGTCGCGGCGCACGGCACGGGCCGCGGCTGCGTGGTCTGCAAGCCCGTCGTCGCCTCGATCCTTGCGTCGCTGTGGGGCGGGTACATCCTCGACGGCGAGCAGGCCGCGCTCCAGGACACCAACGACCGGGCGCTCGCCAACCTGCAGAAGGACGGGACCTACTCGGTGGTGCCGCGTGTCCCGGCGGGGGAGATCACGCCCGAGAAGCTCATCGTGATCGGGCAGGTCGCCCAGGACTTCGGTCTGTACACGCGCGTCACGGGTGCGCAGCGCATCGGGCTGTTCGGGGCGCGGATCGACCAGCTCCCCGAGATCTGGCGCCGGCTGGTCGACGCCGGCATGGAGTCCGGCCAGGCCTACGGCAAGTCGCTGCGGGCCGTGAAGTCGTGCGTCGGCTCCTCCTGGTGCCGGTTCGGGGTCCAGGACTCGGTGGGCATGGCCGTGCGCCTCGAGCTGCGGTACCGCGGGCTGCGCTCGCCGCACAAGTTCAAGGTCGGGGTCTCGGGGTGCGCGCGCGAGTGCGCCGAGGCCCGCGGCAAGGACGTGGGCGTGATCGCGACCGAGAAGGGCTGGAACGTCTACGTGGGCGGCAACGGCGGATTCACCCCGCGCCACGCCGAGCTCCTCGCAGAGGATCTCGACGACGAACGTCTCGTGGCCGTGATCGACCGGTTCCTCGCGTACTACGTGCGGACCGCGGACCGGTTGCAGCGCACCGCCCCCTGGGTCGCGGACTTCCCGGGCGGGATCGTCGAGCTGCGCAAGGTCCTGGTCGAGGACTCGCTCGGCATCGCGGCCGACCTCGAGGCCGAGATCGCCCAGCACGTCGAGTCGTACGTCGACGAGTGGGCGCAGACCCTCGACGACCCGGACCGCCTGTCGCGGTTCGTGTCGTTCGTCAACGCCCCCGACCAGCACGACCCCGACCTCGCCTACGTGGGCGTGCGCGGGCAGGTGCGCCCGGCCCGCCCCGGCGAGCCGTCGGACAACAACCCGGTGATCGCCCGCACGGTGGAGGTTCGCAAGTGAGCGCGACGGCATGGACCACGGTCTGCCCCTTCGAGCGGCTCGTCCCCGAGCGCGGAGTCGCCGCGCTCGTCGAGGGGACCCAGGTCGCGGTCTACCGGCTGGCCGACGACCGCGTGCTCGCGGTCCAGCAGCGTGACCCGTACTCGGGGGCGAACGTGCTCTCTCGCGGGATCGTCGGTTCGGTGGGTGAGACCCCGACCATCACGTCCCCGATGTACAAGCAGGTGTGGGACCTGACGACGGGCGAGTGCCTCGACCCGAGCGGCAAGGAGCCCGAGGCGCTGCGGACGTTCGAGGTGGCGGTCGAGGACGGGACGGTCCTGGTCCGGGCGTGAGCCGCGACTAACGCCGGACGGGGACGCCCGACGGCCACGGGCCGAGCGCCGGAAGGTCGACGGTCTCGCCGTGACGGCGTGCCGTCGGGTCGGTGGCCGTCTCGCGTCCCGCGAGCCACGCGGCGACGTCCGCCGCGCTGCCGGTCACGGTGGTGAGGTCGTCGTCGCCCGCGTCCTCGGCGGCAGGCCGCGCGCCCTCGGGCCCGACGACGGAGCGCGCCCCGTCCTCGAGCCGCACCACGAGCGCGGGGCTGGGCAGGCGCGGGCTCAGGAAGTCGAGCAGGTGGTCCGTGAAGGCGAGGCCCCACGTTCCCGACGGCGTGAGGTCTCGGACCGTGCCGACCTCACCGAGGTCGGTCGCGTGGATGCGGACCTCGCGCCACCAGCAGTCGAGGACGTCGGCGACGGTACCGTCGCGGTACGTCACGCGTGCACCCCACCCCGTGCTGTCCGTGAGGGACCACGCGGCCTCGAGCCTCGCGCCCGCAGCGGTGAGCGCGTCGACGTGCTCGTCCCGGGTACGGTGCGCGCCGGCCTCGATGCCCGCCGCGCGCCCCTCGGCCCCGCCCTCGTAGACCTCGGCGGTCTCGCCCTGGGCGGCGAGCTCGGCCTGGCGGGCGAGGGCGTCGCCGACCATCGCCACGTGCGACAGCACGTGCCCGACGGTCCATCCGTCGAGCGAGCTCGGGGACCCGAGTGTCTCGTCGTCGAGACCCAGGACGGCCTCGGTCAGCGCGCGCAGCGCGGCTGCCGCGTCACGTCGGATCGCCGGAAGGTCGTCGCGGGGCGCTGCCTGTGGGGCGTCGAGCGGGCTCGTGGGTGCCGGGTCGACGGCGTGCGGTGATGTCATGTCCTGCGTTGTCCCTGTCATGGCCAGAGCAGCCCCTTCTCCCAGTGGTGTCCTGCCGCGCGGTAGCGCAGCCGGGTCTGTCCGCGGTCGTCCGAGGCCTGCCAGAACTCGACCGACGTGGGTGCGAGCGTGTATGCGGTCCAGGCGGGTGCCAGGAGCGCTGGGTCCTCCTGCACGGCTGCGAGCGTGACGGCGAAGGTGTCCCAGTACTCCTGCCGTGACGTGAGGGTCTCGCTCTGGTGACCCACGAGCGCGGCGGCGCGCGAACCGTCGGAGCGGGCGAGGAAGTCGGCGGCGCTCGTCGAGGTGTCGGCGGGGAGCGCAGGCCCGACGATCCTGACCTGGCGCCCGAGCGCAGGCCAGAGGAACGTGAGGGCCGCGTTCGGGTTCTCCGCGAGGTCGCGGCCCTTGGGGCTCGTCGAACCGGTCGCGAACCACCATCCCGACGCGTCGACGTCCTTGAGGATCACGGTGCGTGCCGTCACCCGGCCCGAGGAGCCCGCGGTGGACAGGGTCATGGCGTGGGGGAGAGGCACCCCGGCGTCGATCGCCTGACCGATCCACTCGAGGAACAGCGTCACGGGTTCCGGCGGAGCCTCGCTCGGGTCGAGCGGGGGCAGCCCAAGGCCGAACGTCGGCAGGGCGCGCAGCCGCTCGCGGAGGCTCGGTCCGTCCGCCGCGTCCGCGGTCGGTCCGACCGTCCGTGCGTCGCCGGGCGCAGCCCCCTCGTCGTTGCCCGGCCCGCCGTTCATCGGGCCACCACGGTGCCGGCCTGGAGAGCCGGCTCGAGCATCGACACGAACCCGTCGACCGCGGCCCTCAGCGCTGCCGGGTCGTCGAGGGCGCGCGCGAGCACGTACCCGCCCTGGACGATCGCGACCGCCGCGTACGCGCGGTCGTGCGCGACGACGTCGGGCAGGCCGGTCTCCTCGAAGACCTCCTGCACCAGCGCGACCAGGCCCGCGAAGTAGTCGTGGACGGGCGAGCGCAGCTCGTCGTCCGCCATGACCGACCGGTCGCTCGTCAGGCGCCCGATCTTGCACCCGGCGAGCGCGGGGCGCGGCCGCTCGAGGTAGGCCACGAGCCGCTCCGCGGGCGGACGGTCGGTGTCCGTGAGCTCGCCCGAGACGGAGTCCAGCGCTTCCTGCGTCGTCGCGCTGATCGCGGCGAGCGAGAGGTCGTGCTTGGTGGGGAAGTGGTGGTACAGGCTGCCCTGCCCCACGCCGCTCACCTCGAGGACCTGGCGGGGGCTCGTGCCCTCGACCCCCTGGGCCCAGTAGAGGTCACGGGCCGCGCGGAGCAGGCGTTCGCGGCGAGGGAGGTCGGGATCGTCCATGCCGACACCATACCTACCTCTAGGTATGGTGTCGAGGGATAGGTCGACGCCAACCCGTGGGCCAGGTACTTGGAGGAAGCAGACGACGTGCTGCGGTCCCGCCCAACGAGCAGCAGGTCACCTTGTGGAGGTCGGCCGGGGAGCGGGCGCGCCCCGGCGAGAAGGATCGTTGGTCGTGAACCAGACGCCCACGCCCCGACCTGATGTCCTCGACCGTGCTCACGACGCGCGCGCACTGTTCGACGTGCTCGTCGCACAGGGCGTGCGCGGCGAGCCTGCGACCCGCGCCCAAGCGCTGGCGGTCCTGGGGACGCCCGACGAGGACCTGCTCGACCTCGTGGCCGCTGCCGGTCGGGTCCGCCGTCAGTGGTTCGGCCGACGCGTGCGGCTCAACTACCTGGTCAACCTGAAGTCTGGTCTGTGCCCCGAGGACTGCACGTACTGCTCGCAGCGCCTCGGCTCGACGGCCCAGGTCCTGAAGTACTCGTGGCTGAGCACCGAGGACGCGGTCGCGGCGGCTCGGGCCGGGATCGCGGGCGGAGCGCGTCGTGTCTGCCTGGTCGCGAGCGGACGCGGGCCGAGCGACCGCGACCTGACGCGCGTGACCGCGATGGTCGGCGGCATCAAGACCGAGCATGCCGACGTCGAGGTCTGCGCGTGCCTCGGCCTGCTGCGCGAGGGCCAGGCCGAACGGTTGGCCGCGGCGGGCGCCGACGCCTACAACCACAACCTCAACACGTCCGAGGCGACGTACGCCGACATCTGCACGACGCACGAGTACGCCGACCGCGTCGAGACCGTCGAGCGGGCGCGGGGAGCTGGCCTCTCGCCCTGCTCGGGCCTCATCGCCGGCATGGGCGAGAGCGACGAGGACCTGGTCGACGTGGCCCTCGCGCTGCGCGCCCTGGGTGCCGACTCCGTGCCCGTCAACTTCCTCGTACCGTTCGAGGGCACGCCGCTCGCGGGCACCTGGGACCTCACGCCCCAGCGGTGCCTGCGCATCCTCGCGATGGTGCGGTTCGTGTGCCCCACCGCCGAGCTTCGCCTCGCGGCCGGCCGCGAGGTGCACCTGCGCTCGCTCCAGCCGCTGGCCCTGGAGATCGCGAGCTCGATCTTCCTGGGCGACTACCTCACGAGCGAGGGGCAGGCCGCGCAGGCGGACCTCGACCTGCTCGCCGGCGGAGGGTTCGTGGTGGAGGGGGCCGACGGTGACGGACGGGCCGCGGCAGTCCCGGGCGAGCCCACCACGACGGCCGTGGCGCGCGGCGCCGGCGCCACGTCGGGCGAGACCGGCGTGACGGTCCGGCGTCGCGGCCCTGGGACGTCCGTCGCCCCCAACGCGTGAGACCCCATCACTCTCGGGTAGCGACCGGCACGCGGCCGCGACTCGTGTCCACGGCGTCCTCGGTGCAGGATGGCCGCCATGAACGTCGACGGCCCGAAGACACCGACCGTGGTCGACGATGCCGGCCGAGGATTGCCCGAGGTCTGGCGTCGACCGGTCGCGTCACTCGCGGCGGGTCCGCTGATCGGGGCGGCGACCGGCTTGGCCTTCGGGCTGACCGACCCCGCCTGGGCCTCCTGGTCGATGTTCCTCGGGGCGCTCGCGGGGTCGGCCGCGGCGCTCGTCGCGAGCCTGCTCGGAGCGATGGCGAACCTTGTCTTCCGGACCGCCCGGACGGGGGTGCGCCGTGCGGCCGTCGTCCTCGGGACCGGGCTCGGGGCCGCGGGGACCGTTGCCGCCCTGGCGCAGGTCTGGCACGTCGTGCCGCCCTGGTCGGTGGCCTTCCCGCTCGCCGTCCTCGTCGTGATGTCGGCGGTGATGATCTGCGGACCCCACCGATGAGTTCGAGGGCCTGGGCCGGTCGAAGGAGGACGGAGCGGCGACGGCGCCGACCGAGAGACGGAGGGCCTCCATGACCACGGCATCGATCGCGCAGCCCGACCCGGCGCCCACCCCCGACGGTGGCGCCGCGGGCGAGCTCATGACGGACTTCTCGTCCCCCGGCGCGGCCCCCACCTCCTGGGCGGACGCCCTGAAGGTGCTCCAGGCCGCCGAGATCTTCTGGCTGTCCACGGTCCGCCCGGACGGGCGCCCCCACGTCACGCCGCTCATCACCGTCTGGGCTGACGGTGCGCTCCACTTCTGCACGGGCCGCACCGAGCGCAAGGCGCGCAACCTCGAGGAGAACCCCTGGTGCGTGCTGACCACCGGCACCAACCTCATGAACGAGGGGCTCGACGTCGTGCTCGCCGGAGCCGCCGAACGCCTCACGGAGGACCATGTGCTCCAACGCCTGGCCGACCGCTGGGCGTGCAAGTACGACTGGCGCTTCGAGGTGCGTGACGGGGCGTTCTGGGACAGCGAGGCGCCCTCGGAGAGCGCGTCTTCCGACCCGCCTGCCGCCGGGGAGGCCCACGTCTTCCAGGTCCGCCCCGTCACGGTCCACGCCTACGGGCGCGGCGAGGACTACACCGCGACCCGGTGGCGGTTCGGTGACGGGACTAGCGTGGAGGCGTGACGCCCGCTCGACGCCGCGTGCTGCTCGTCGCGATCCTCGCCTCGTTCGTGTCCTTCCTCGACGGGACGGTGGTCAACGTCGCGCTGCCCGCGATCGCGGACGAGCTGGCCGGTGGGGCGCTCGGCGGGCTCGCCCTGCAGCAGTGGGTCGTCGACGCGTACCTCATCACGCTCGGCTCCCTCATCCTCGTGGCCGGTTCGCTGTCCGACGTCCACGGGCGGCGCCGCGTCATGTGGTGGGGGCTCCTCGGGTTCGCGGTCACGTCGGTGCTGTGCGCCCTGGCCCCGACGGGCGTGGTGCTCGTGGTCGCGCGCGGGCTCCAGGGCATCGCGGGGGCCCTGCTCGTGCCGAGCTCGCTCGCGATGATCATCTCGTCGTTCAGCGGCCCCGCGCAGGCCAGGGCGATCGGGACCTGGACGGCCTGGACGGGCACGGCGATGATCGCGGGTCCGCTGCTCGGGGGCGTCCTCGTCGACACCCTGTCGTGGCGATGGGTGTTCGGGATCAACCTGCTGCCCGTCGCGGTGACGCTGTGGATCCTGCGTGGCCTCGAGGAGGGCGACACCGAGACCGGGCGGCGGATCGACGTGCGCGGCGCGGTGCTCGCGGCGGTCGGTCTCGCCGGGCCCGTCTTCGCGCTCATCGAGCACGGGCGCTTCGGGTGGGGGAGCCCCGTCGTGTGGGTGCCTCTCGTCGTCGGGATCGTGGCGCTCGCGGCGTTCCTCGCCTGGGAGCGGCGTGCCCCCGACCCCATGCTCCCGCTGTCCCTGTTCTCGGTGCGCAACTTCGCCGCGGGCAACGTCGCCACGGCCGCGATCTACGGGGCGCTCGCGTTCGGCGGGTTCGCCGTGACGCTGTTCGTCCAGCAGGTCGCCGGCTACAGCGCGACGCTCGCAGGTCTCGCCCTGCTGCCCGTCACGTTGCTCATGCTGTTCCTGTCCTCGCGGTTCGGGGCGCTCGCGGGCCGGTACGGGCCGCGCCTGTTCATGACGGTGGGTCCCCTGGTCGCGGGCTGCGGGTACCTGCTCATGCTCACCACGACCGCCGAGGCGAGCTACGTCACGCAGATCCTGCCCGGGATCCTGCTGTTCGGCCTGGGGCTCGCGGTGACCGTGGCACCCCTGACCGCGGCCATCCTGGGGTCCATCCCGGCTGCGGACGCGGGCATCGGGTCGGCCGTCAACAACGCGGTGTCCCGCATCGCGGGCCTCGTGGTCATCGCGTGCGCGGGGATCGTCATCGGACCCGTGCTCGACGTCGCCGGGTTCCACCGGGCCCTGATCGTCACGGCCGCGCTGCTCGTCGCGGGCGGCCTCGTGAGCTGGGCGGGCATCCGCAACGAGCAGGTCGTGGCCGCGAGGTCCGGGCCGAGGCCCTCGGGGAGCGAGGACGCGACGGCCGGGGAGGCGTCGGGGGCCTGAGGCGGCCGGACGTCGCGGCAGCCGGTGAGCGCTGCCCGCGCGGTCCATGGGGCTCCGGGTGGCCGTGGCCCGGGGGTCAGGGAGGAGAGCCCTGGTCCGCGGCAGGGTCGTCGCCGCGGCGTGCGCCCGGCGCCTCGGTGCACGACGCGTCGGTGGGGCGCCCCACCGACGCGAGGAGGCCGTGCAGGAGCTCGACCTCGAGGATCAGGGCTTGTCGTCCGTGCGGGGTGATGCGGGCCCAGGTGCGTGCCCGGCGGCCGTCGCTGCCCTTGCGGAGCTCGACGTACCCGCTCGTGACGAGGACCTCGAGGTGCCGTCCGAGGTTGCCGTCCGTGAGGCCCAGCGCGCGCTTGAGGTGCGCGAAGTCCGCGTCGCGCGTCTCGGCGAGGATCGCCAGGATGCCGAGCCGGGCGCGCTGGTGGACCGTCTCGTCGAGCCGCGAGAGCGGGTGCTGCTCCGGCGACGCGCTCACGCCGGGTCCGCCGGGTCCGCCGGGTCCGCCGTCACGACACGGCGCTCGCGCACGAAGGCGGCGACCGTGAGGAGCAGCAGGACGGCCGTGCTGAGGACCAGCCCGCCCTCGCGGCTGCCCAGGACGGGCAGGTAGCCCTCGAGCGTGCCGAGCGTGACGAGCGGGCTGACGACCAGGAGCCCGAGCCCCGGTGCCAGCAGCCACGGGTCCCGCGCACGCCAGCCGAGCGCGACGAGCCCGATGCCCAGGAAGAAGCCTGCCCCCAGGAAGATCGAGAGGACGGGTCCCGGGAAGAGGGTCAGGAGGATCGTGGCGAACGCGAGAAGCCCGTACGCGTCGCGGCCCGTGCCGATCCCGAGCAGCTGCCGCTGGACGCGCATACCCATGAACAGCGCCGCGAAGGCGACCGCCGGGACGAGCGCCTGCGGGAAGATCCACCAGTCGGTGGCGATCTCGCACCACGCCAGGAACCCCGTGCCGAGAGTCGTCACGAGGAGCGGGAGGGACGCCGCGTGGCGCAGTGCGCGCTGCTGTGCCTGGAGGCCGGCGACGTACTGGGCGGTGGTCGTCATGCGTGAACTCTGTCAGGCAGAGTGAAGGAGGTCAACCATCGAACCTGCCGCGGGCACGTTCCCGTCGACGAGCCCGGACGCGGCGGGCGAGCCGAGCACGGCCAGGACGAGCGCGGTGAGGACGCTCGCTGCGACGAGCACGATGCACCCGGCCACGACCCGCGGGGCGGGCAGGGTGTCCCGCCCCGCACGCGCGACGAACCGGAACACCGCGACAGTCGTCAGGAGGGCGAGCAGGACCCCGACCCCGAGGACGAGCAGCGCTCGCTCGCGCTCGCCCTCGAGCAGGCCGCTCGACGCGGACTCCCAGTGCTCCACGTAGCGGAACCGAGCCACCGACAGCCCGATGACGAGAGCGGGGATGGCTCCGACGAGCGTCGCACCGACGGTCGCCGCCCCGCACACCGCGAGCCCGCGCCACGTGCTGGCCGTGCCCTGGTCTGCGGTCGATGCATCCGAAGTCATGCGACGAACCTAGCCCGTCGGGGCGCGCACGGGGGCGACCCCGTCCGACATGGGTCCGCAGCGCCGCCTACTCGACCACGTGCAGGTCGTGCGGCGCGTTGTTGAGGCGACGGGCGCCGTCGGGCACGTCGTCCGGGAACGCGACCACGATGTCCTCGATGCGCACCCCGAAGTTCCCCGACAGATAGATCCCCGGCTCGACCGAGAAGCACATCCCGGAGACGATCGGCTGCTCCTCGCCCTCGATCATGTACGGCGGCTCGTGCGTCGTCAGGCCGATCCCGTGGCCCGTGCGGTGGATGAACTGCTTGCCGTACCCGGCCTCGGTGATGACGGCGCGGGCGGCGCGGTCGACGTCCTGGCACGTCGCGCCGGGCCGGACCGCGTCGACGCCGGCCTGCTGCGCGGCGCGCACGATCTCGAAGACCTCGCGCTGCTGGACCGTGACGTCGCCGCCGACGTGCACCATGCGCGTCATGTCCGAGCCGTAGCCGTCCTTGAGGCCGCCGAAGTCGAGCACGACCATGTCGCCCTCCTGGATGACCCGGTCGCCCGCCTCGTGGTGCGGGTTGGCACCGTTGGGCCCGGAGCCGACGACCGTGAAGTCGACCTGCGAGTGCCCGTGGTCGCGCAGGAAGCCCGCGAGGTCCGCGGCGACGTCCAGCTCGCGGCGCCCGCTGAAGCGGATCTCGACGATGTCCGCGAACGTCGCGTCGTTCGCCGCGCCCGCGGACGCGAGCCGCTCGATCTCGTCGGGTCCCTTGACCGCGCGGAGCATGGGCAGGGCCTGCGTCATGGCCGAGTACGACGAGTCCGGCAGCGTGCGCTGGAGCCCCAGCAGGTGCATGGCCCACGCCGAGTCGGAGATCGCGTAGCGCCCGGCGGGGTCGAGCAGGTCGGCCGTGACCGCGTACTCGTCGACGCCGTCGGTCCACGGGGTCACGTGCAGAGCTGCCGCGCCGACCGCGCGGTCGAGGTCAGGCTGTTCCAGGACGGGCACCACGATCGACGCCTCGCCCTCAGCTGGGACCACGAGCAGCGTGATGCGCTCGGTCATGGCCGTGGGCGTGTACCCCGTGAAGTACGTCATGTCCGGGCCGGGGGTGACCAGCACCCCGGCGAGCCCTGCGTCGCGGGCCTGGGCGGCCGCGCGGTCGATGCGCGCGGCGAAGTCCTGTGCGGTGAACTCCCTCATGGGGCCAGCCTGCCACCGGCCGCTCGGGTGCGCCGGACGAGCGGGGTGCCCGACGGCGGAGCGCGGCCCGCGAGGTCGGCCCACTTCCTCGTCGTCGGGCTGCGTGGACCTTTGCCGGTCCGGAGGGGTGGTGCGGTCTCAGGCCTTGCGGCGCTCGGCGACCCCGCGCAGCGCCTCGCGCCGGGTCCGCAGCTCCTCGCGACCCTCGCGGGTGATCTGTGCCCAGTTCCGGTTCTTGGTGATCCGGGCGTGGACCAATCCCGCCTCGGTGAGGTCGTGCAGGCGGGCCGCGAGGTTGCGCTCCTCGATGTCCGTGAGGCGGGCGAGCGCGGGCTGGTCGGCCTCGTCGGCGTCGCCGAGCACCGCGAGCACGCGCAGGTTGTCGGTCGCGGGGTCGCCGATGCTCAGGGCGCCGTCGCCCGACACGAGGGTCTGCTCCTCGCCGCGGAGCGCGATGCCCGCGACCACGAGGAGGCCCAGGCCGAGTGCGAGACCGCCGAGCGCCGTGGGCACGGACGGGTCGAACAGGGCGTCACCCGTCGCGGTGAGCACGAAGGACACCGCCATCGTCGCGATGCCCGCCAGCCACAGGAAGCGGTCCGAGGCGCGCAGCCCCAGGACCGCCAGGCCCATCCCCAGGATGGACGGCACGCCGATCCAGAAGCTGATCGAGGGGAGCAGGAAGGCGATCACGGCGCTCAGGACGATCGCGATCCCGTACCCGTCGCTCCCGACCCCCACCCCGGTGGGCAGTCGCAGCACGAAAGCCGCCAGGAACGTCAGCAGGAACGCCGCGAGCGGCACGAGCACCATGAGCCACAACCAGTCGCCTGCGAGCAGGCTCAGTCCGGTGATCACGAGCGTGGCGACCCCGGCTGCGGCCAGCGGGAGCGAGCGAGCGTGCCGCGCTGCGCGGGTCCGCAGGCGTGCGGTGTCGGCTGCGACGAGGGCGGGGACGGTGGCGGGCATGGGCTTCACGGTACCGGCCCGGGCGTGCCGCCGAGCGCGGTCTTCGTGCGCGAGACGCCCGGCGGGTCGCACCAGAACTCCGCACCCACGGTGCGGCCAGGCAGGTCAGACCGTGATGACGACCTTGCCGCGCACGTGCCCGGTCCGGCTCGCCTCGTGGGCCTTCGCGGCGTCGGCCAGGTCGTAGACCTCGGCGACGTCGACCGTGAGCTGACCGGCGTCCGCGAGGCGGGCCAGCTCGGTCAGCCCCGCGACGTCGGGGCGGACCCAGACGTAGTGCCCGCCGAGCTCGTCGCGGGCTGCGGCGTCGACGACCGAGGCGACCGTGCCGCCCTCGCGCAGGACGTCGGGCGTGGTGGCCAGCGCCTCGCCGCCGATGTAGTCGAGGACGACGTCGACGCCGTCGGGCGCGAGGGCGCGCACGCGCTCGGCCAGGCCCTCGCCGTAGGTCACGGGCTCGGCGCCCAGGGAGCGCAGGTACTCGTGGTTGCGCTCGGACGCGGTGCCGATCACGCGCGCCCCGCGCGTCACCGCGATCTGGACGGCCATCGACCCGACACCGCCCGCGGCCGCGTGCACGAGCACGGTCTGGCCGCTCGTCACCCCGGCGCGGTCGATCGTCTGCAGGGCCGTGAGCCCGGCGAGCGGCGCGCCGGCTGCCTGCTCCCACGTCCAGGACGAGGGCTTGCGGGCCAGCGTGCGGACCGGGGCCGCGACGAGCTCGGCCGTGGTGCCGCCGGAGACCACGTCCTTGCGGACGTAGCCGAAGACCTCGTCACCGACCGAGAGCTCGGGCGTGTCCAGGCCCACCTGCTCGACCACGCCCGCGACGTCCCAGCCCGGTACCACGGGGAACGTGGTGTCCATGATCGCGTCGAGGTAGCCCTCGCGGACCTTCCAGTCCACGGGGTTCACGCTCGTGGCCCTGACCCGGACCAGGACGGAGTCCGGCCCGACCTTGGGGGTGGGGAGCTCGCTGAGCTCGAGGACGTCGGCTCCGCCGTAGCGGGAGTAGGTGATGGCTCGCATGCAGGCGGCAACGGGCGGCGGCGCCGGGGCATTCCCCGACGATCGCCGCCCGTCGCGTCCCTGCAGGTCAGCCCTCGATCGTGCTCGGGTCCATGTACATGACCTCCCACAGGTGGCCGTCCAGGTCGGAGAAGCTGCGCGAGTACATGAAGCCCTCGTCCTGCGGCGGGTTGGTCTGCGCGCCGCCCGCGGCGAGCGCACGGTCCGCGAGGTCGTCGACGCCCGTGCGGGACTCGGCGCTGATCGCGTTGATCGCCTCGGTCGCGTCCTGCGCGTCGACGATCGACTTGGGCGTGAAGCGGCGGAAGAACTCGTGGGTCAGGAGCATCACGTAGATCGTGTCGCTGATGACCACGCACGACGCGTTCTCGTCGGTGAACTGCTCGTTGATCGAGAACCCGAGCTGCGTGTAGAACGCCTTGGACTTCTCGAGGTCGGCGACGGGGAGGTTGACGAAGATCTGGGTTCCGGCCATGACGTGCTCCTTCGGACGGGTCGCCGCGGTGTCCCGCAGGGCGAGGACGGGTGTCGTCGGTGTAGACCGGTGGCCCCCGGGGAACTCATCGGCGCGAGCGTCAGACCAGGACCTCCCCGTCCCGGGCGACGACCTGGCCACCGGCCACGACGAGCGCGCGGGCGGGAGCGCGCACCACGGCGTCCTGGGTGTTCTCGGCGTCGACCAGCACGATGTCCGCGCGCGCCCCCTCGACCAGGTCGTGGACGTCGTGCCCCGCGAAGAACCCGGCGTCGCTCGTCGCGAGCCGGGCCGCACGGACCAGGTCCTCGTCGTAGCGGAAGCGTGCGAGCTGCGCCAGGCGCGTCGTGAGGGCGAGCAGGTCGCCCGTCCCGTAGGGCGCCCACAGGTCGCGGATGCCGTCGGTGCCGAGGCCCACGCGCACGCCGTGCTCGCGCAGCAGGTCCAGCGGGAGCGGGGTCGCGCCGATCGGGGCGACGGTCGTCATGCTGATCCCGGCCTCGCCCATGGCCGCGACGAGGTCGGCCATGCGGGTCGCCGGCAGCTGCCCGACCGCGAAGCCGTGCGCCACGTTGACCTTGCCCTGGAGGCCTGCGCGGACCGTGCGGTCGATCATGAGCTCGATCTGGAACGCGCCCAGCTCGCCGCCGTCGTGCAGGTGGACGTCGATCCCGACGCCGCGGCGCTCGGCGATCTCGAACAGCCCGTCGAGCTGGCGCACGGGGTCGCGGTCGATCGAGGCGGGGTCGAGCCCGCCGATGTGCTCGGCCCCCGCGGCGGCCGCGGCGTCGAGCAGGTCGAGCACGCCGGGCCGGCGCAGGACGCCGTCCTGGGGGAACGCGACGATCTCGGCGTCGATCGCGCCGCCCAGCACGAACAGCGACTCGCGGACCACGTCGATGCCGCGCAGGCCCAGGCCCAGGTCGACGTCGACGTGGGTGCGGATCGCGGTCGTGCCGTGGCGCAGGAACTCGCGCAGGACCGCGACCGTGACGTCGACGCCGGGGATGCCGAGCTCGTCGCGGTGCTCGCGCTCGTGCGCGATGCGGCCCTGCGTGGTGGCCTCGCCGCCGTAGCTGACCCAGGGCTTGCCCCACCAGCTCTTGTCGACGTGCGCGTGGGCGTTGACGAACCCGGGCAGGGCGAGGAACCCGCGCCCGTCGATCTCGCCCGGCGCGGGCGTCGTGCTGCCCGACGGCGCCGCGTCGGTCGCGAGGTGCGGCGTCACCCGGGTGATGTGTCCGTCGGCGACGTGGAGGTCGACGGCCTCGCCGCCCCAGGGCCGGACGTTGCGCAGCACGGTCACGTTGGCGGGGGAGCTGGTGGGGATCGGGGGCATGCGGGGGTTCCTTCCACGGGTGGTGCTCGACGGTCCGGCGGAGGGCTCGCCCCCTGAGCAGCCCGCCGACCACAAACGGTATACCATTTTGACCTCCGGGTTCCGAGAGGATGGACGCATGAGCGCAGACCAGCCGTTCGAGCCCGAGGCCGACCGCGTCGCCCGGATCGTGCGCGAGCAGATCATCGACGGCGAGCGGGCCCCGGGGGACCGGCTCGTCGAGCGTGACCTCGCGGCCGAGCTCGGCGTGAGCCGCGTCCCGGTCCGCGACGCGCTCAAGACCCTCATCGCCGAGGGCCTCGTGACCCCGCGGCCCCGCACGTGGGCCGTCGTGCGCACGTTCACCGACGACGAGATCGAGGACCTCATCGAGGTGCGCTCGGCGATCGAGACCCTCACGTTCCGCCTCGCGGCCGAACGGCGGACGCCCGAGCGCCTCGCGCGGCTCGGGGCCGTGCTCGACCGTGAGGCCCGAGCCGCCCGCGACGAGGACGCCACGGCAGCCCACCGCGCGGGCGCGGACTTCCACGAGCTCGTGGCCGCGACGGCCGCGAGCCCGCTCCTCGACGAGATCGGGGCGATCACCGCGAGCCGCCTGCGCTGGCTCCTCGGGCAGCACGACGACCTGCAGCAGATGGTCGACGAGCACCGCGGGCTCCTGGCCGCGATCCGCGCGGGCGACGGGCAGGAGGCGGCGCGGCTCGCCGTCGGGCACCTGCGCACGAGCCGGGACGCGGCGCGTGCGCGACGCGCGCAGACCCCGGCGCGCGGCTGAGGGCTCAGCCCTCCCGGCGCACGTCCTCGGGCGACTTGTCCGGGCGCCAGCCGCGCCAGACCGCGTGCCGCAGCTTGCCGTCGCCCTCGGGCGCGCTCGTCCAGTCCGCGTAGTCGACCTCGCCGACCAGGTGCGGCGTGACCCACCGGGCGTCCGAGGCGTCCGCGGCGGGCACGTCGAGGGCCGGGTTCGTGACCCGCTCGATCCGGCCGAGCCGCGTCACGAGGTCGCGCCGGTCCTTCTCGGTGAAGCCCGACCCGACGCGGCCCACGTAGCGCAGCCCCTCGTCGTCGGGCACCGCGAGCAGCAGCGAGCCCACCAGGTGCGACCGGTCCCCGTGCCCCGGACGCCACCCGACCACCACGACCTCCTGGGTGTGCGAGTGCTTGACCTTGATCCAGCTCCGCGAGCGCCGCCCGGCCGTGTAGGTGCTCGTGCGCCGCTTGGCCACCACGCCCTCGAGGCCGAGCTGCCTGCTCGTCGCCACGGCCTCCGCGAGGTCGCCGTCGAACGCGGGCGGGACGTGCACGGTCGAGGACTGGTCGACCAGGTCCTCGAGGATCTCGCGCCGCTCGTCGTACGTGCGCCGGACGAGCGAGCGCCCGCCGACGGACAGGACGTCGAACAGCATGAGCTCGACCCCGACCTTGGCGCGCGCCGCTGCGACGTCGCCTGCCTTGGTGAGGTTGGCGCGCTGCTGCAGGCGGCGGAAGCTCGGTCGCCCGCGCGCGTCGAGCGCCACGATCTCGCCGTCGACGACCACGGGCAGGTCGGCGTGCGGGACACGGGCGGCAAGGTCCTGGAGCTCGGGGTAGGTGAGCGTCATGTCCTTGCCGCTGCGGCTCACGAGGCGGACCGAGGCCCCGTCGGCCGATCCGTCGGCTGGGCCCGTGACCTGCGCGACCACGCGGAACCCGTCCCACTTCATCTCGTAGGCCCAGTCGTCGGGGTCGCCCTCGGCGGTCAGCGTCTCGACCGTCCCGGCGGTCGCGAGCATGGGGCGCGGCAGCGCGACCCCGACGGGCTCGTCGTCGGTCTCCGACGAGCGCTGCCGGGGCGCCTTGCTGCGAGGTGCCGCGTGGCCCGTGGGGTGGGCCTCGTCGCGCGGGGCCATGAGGTGGATGAGCCAGCTGTTCTCCTCGGCTCGGTCCGACGTGTCGGAGGCACCGTGACCTCCCGTGTGGATGAGCGCGAGGCGCCGTGTGCCGTGCTGCTCGCCGTGCAGCGTGACGATGACCTCCTCGTCGTCGCGCCACTTCTCGAGCTCGTAGGTGCCCGCGTCCCAGATGGTCACCTCGCCGCCGCCGTACTCGCCCGCGGGGATGGTCCCCTCGAACGAGCCGTACGCGAGCGGGTGGTCCTCGGTCTGGACCGCGAGGTGGTTCTTCCTCGTGTCGGTCGGCTCGCCGCGCGGCAGGGCCCAGCTCACGAGCACGCCGTCGTGCTCGAGGCGGAAGTCCCAGTGCAGGCGGCGTGCGTGGTGCTCCTGGATGACGAAGGACCTGCCCTCGCTGCTGGGGGCGACGTCCTCGGGGACGGGCTCGGGGGTCCGGGAGGCGTCGCGCTTGGCGCGGTAGGTCTCGAGGCGGTCGCGCCGGGGCGCCGTGCCGGTCTCGCCGCTGCTCGAGCCCGTGCCGCCCGACGGCGTCGCCCCCTTGCGCGCGAACGTCGCCATGCGCTCGGGCGTGGGTTCGAGCGAGGCCAGGTGGCCCGCGGTCAGCGCTGCGAGCGGGTCGCCGATCCGCTCGACGCGTTCCACGACCTGGTCCTTGTCGAGGTGCGCGAGGTCGGGGTCGTCGAGCTCGTCCCACGTGCGCGGGGCCGCGACCGTGGGGTGGGTGCGGCCGCGCAGCGAGTACGGCGCGATGGTGGTCTTGTTGCCGTTGTTCTGGCTCCAGTCGACGAGCACCTTGCCGCCGCGCAGCGACTTCTTCATGTCGCTCACGACGAGGTCGGGGTGCTCGGCCTCGAGGTAGCGGGCGAGCTCGTGCGCGACCGCGCTGACCTCGTCGGTGGTCTGGCGCCCGTCGAGAGCGGCGTACAGGTGGATGCCCTTGGAGCCGCTCGTCACGGGCAGGGGGTTCAGGCCCATGCCGCGCAGGACCTCGCGGGCGAGCCGGGCGACCTCTGCGCACTCGCGCAGGCCTGCGCCCTCGCCGGGGTCGAGGTCGAGGACGAGCCGGTCGGGGTTCTTCTGGACCCCCGTCCGGCCGAACTGCCACTGCGGCACGTGGATCTCCAGGGCGGCGATCTGACCGAGCCACGTGAGGGTCGCGAGGTCGTTGACGAGCGGGTAGGCGTTGGTGCTGTGCTTGTGCTGGATCGTGCGGCGCCGGACCCACGTGGGGGTGCCGGCGTCGAGGTTCTTCTGGAAGAACACGGGGCCCTCGACGCCGTTGGGCCAGCGCTTGCGCGTCGCGGGCCTGTTCGAGGCGTGGGGGAGCAGGACGTCGGCGACCGCGGCGAGGTAGGCCAGGACCTCGCCCTTGGTCGTCCCCGTGGCGGGGTACAGGACCTTGTCCAGGTTGGTGAGCTTGAGGCGGTGACCGTCGACGCTCACGGTCTGCGCCGCCGTCGAGGGGGCCATGGGTCCATGGTCGTCCGGGGCGGGCTGCCGCGCTCGGCGGGGTCGTCCCGATGACAATCGTGCAGTTGTGCAATTATTGCAGTCCTGCATACAGTGCAGTCATGCAGACCGCTCCGACGTCCCTCCGCGAACGCAAGCGTGCCGAGACCTGGCTCACGATCCACCAGGCGGCCGCCGCCCTGGTCCGCGAGAAAGGGCTCCACCACGCGACCGTCGAGGAGATCGCCGCCGCGGCGGGCATCTCGCAACGGACGTTCTTCAACTACTTCGCGACCAAGGAGGAGGCGATCCTGGGGCTCGTGCCCCCGCGAGTCTCCGACGAGGCGCTCGCGGCCTTCCGTGCGGAGACCGAGGGACCCGCGTTCGAGCGGGTCGTGCGGTTCCTGCTCTCGATCCTGCGGTCCACGCTGCACCCCGGCGTCCCGTTCGCCGAGCGCAAGGCGCTCGTGCGCGAGCACCCCGAGCTGCGCAAGCACGCCATGGGCTCCGTCTCCCAGGTCGAGTCGCTCGTCAACGACCTGCTGTCCGACCGGGCCGAGGACGGGACGGGGTTCAGCGAGCTCGCGTCGCTGGGCCTGCCCGACAGCCCCGACACCGCGCGAGCGCTCCTCATGCTCGCCGGAACCATCATGCGCTTCGCGTACTCGCGCAACCCTGGCACGGCCCTGAGCGGCTCCGACGCCGAGGCCGACATCAGCGAAGCGATCATCATCTTCCGAGAAGTCTTCGAGGCCACGCTATGACCACCACCCCCCGAGCCGGCAGCACTCCGGCACCCACCCGGGGCGCGACCACCGCCGCGCCCACGCACCCGTCTGCGCCCGACGCCCCGCCGGCGTCCCCGAGGGACCGCGGCATCGTCCTGCTGTTCCTGGGCCTCATGGTCACCATGCTGCTCGCGTCCCTCAACCAGACCGTGCTGTCCAGCGCGCTGCCCACGATCGTGGGCGAGCTCGACGGCGTCGAGCACATGAGCTGGGTCATCACGGCCTTCATCCTGGCCTCGACCATCACCATGCCGATCTACGGCAAGGTCTCCGACGTCCTGGGCCGCAAGCCCCTGCTGCTCACCGCGATCCTGCTGTTCATGGTGGGATCCGTGATCGGCGCCGTCGCGGGCGACATGAACGTACTCATCGTGGGGCGCACGGTCCAGGGCCTCGGCGGCGGCGGGCTCATGATCCTGTCGCAGGCCGCGATCGCCGACGTCATCCCCGCGCGGGAGCGCGGCAGGTACATGGGCATCATGGGCGCGGTCTTCGCGGTCTCCTCGGTCGCGGGACCGCTGCTCGGCGGCTGGTTCACCGAGGGCCCCGGCTGGCGCTGGGTCTTCTGGATCAACATCCCGCTGGGCGTCGTCGCAGCGCTCGCCGCGATCTTCCTCCTGCACCTGCCCAAGAAGGCGCGCGGCGCCGAACGTGTGCGCCACGACTACCTCGGCATGGCCCTCATGGCCGTGGCGACCACGGCGCTCGTCCTGGTCGGGACCTGGGGCGGGTCGCAGTACGCGTGGGGCTCGGCGACGATCCTCGGGCTCGTCGCACTGGCGGTCGTGGCCGCCGTGGCGTTCGTGCTCGTCGAGAAGCGTGCCGACGAGCCGATCATCCCGCTGCACCTGTTCGCCGACCGCAACTTCACGGTCACGACCATCGCGGCGCTCGCGACGGGCATCGCGATGTTCGGCGCGATCGGCTACATGCCCACCTACCTGCAGTGGCGACCGGTGCCAGCGCGACCGTCGCCGGCCTGCTCATGATCCCCATGATGGGGTCGCTGCTCGTCACCTCGGTCGTCACGGGCCAGATGGTCTCGCGCACCGGCAGGTACAAGGTCCTCCCGATCGTCGGTTCGCTGATCCTCGGCGTGGGCCTGGCCCTGCTCTCGACGGTCGAGGCCGACACCGCGACGCCCATGATCTGCGTGTTCCTCGCGGTGATCGGCATCGGTCTGGGTGGGAGCATGCAGATCCTCACGCTCATCGTGCAGAACTCGTTCCCGCTGCGCGAGGTCGGGACCGCGACCGCGGCCAACAACTACTTCCGCCAGGTCGGGGCGACGCTCGGTTCGGCCGTGGTCGGCAGCGTGTTCATCGCCCGTCTGACCACGCTCCTCGCGGAGAAGTTCCCCCAGGGCACGGGGTCGGCGGGCGGGACGGGCTCACTCACCCCGGACCTGGTCCAGTCCCTGCCCGACGGCGTGCGCGCCCTCGTGATCGAGTCCTACAACGAGGCGCTCGTGCCGCTCTTCCTCTACATGGTGCCGCTCGCGATCATCGCGGCGATCGCCCTGTGCTTCGTCCACGAGAAGCCGCTCGCGACCTCGGTCGAGCACGAGATCGCCGCGGAGTCCCTGGCCGAGGGCCAGCTCCTGGTGACCGACGCGGACGAGGGGAGCGACGCCGTCGGGCAGACGGAGGACGTGAGCGCCGGGACGCGTCCCGAGCGGTAGCCCCCTCCTGCCGCACACGACCGAAGGGTCGCCCGACACAACGTGTCGGGCGACCCTTCGTCGCGTCCGGGGCCGTCAGGCGGTCGTGGCGCCCGCGGTGGCGAGCTCCGGTGCCGGGCGGTCCTTCGCGAGCTCCTGGTAGGACTTGTGGTCCGTGAACAGCTCGTCGCGCAGCGGGTTGCGGCGCTTGGTCACGATCACCTTGACCTGGTAGACCGCGACCGCGACGTTGGCGAGCAGCGAGACCAGGCTCACCACGAACAGCGCCGTGGGGTCGTGCGACGAGTCCACCGCGAAGGCCGAGTCCGAGACGAACGTCGGCACGGCCATCGTGAACATCATCCAGAACGCGAGCGTGTGGGCACGGTGCTGGAGCCAGGCGCCCTTGCGCAGGAAGAACGCCGGGATGGTGCAGCTGATGAGCAGCGCGGCACCCGCGTAGAACGCGTGGTCGCCCACGCAGTTGTAGACGTACGCGAAGTTCCACAGGTCGTACGCGATGATCCAGAACCACATCATGTCCGGCCAGACCATGTCCTGGAACCGGTCGCGCGTGATGTAGATGCCGGCCCAGCCGCAGATCGTCAGCAGGTTCAGGATGCCCGCGATGCCGTTCATGATGTTCCACGAACCGCCGACCATGAACACGCCGTCGACCATGCCGTCCATGCCGTAGACCTGGAAGTCACGGATCACGGCCTCGGCGATGTTGAGCGCGAGGATCGCCGGGGGGAACAGCAGGGCGTACTTCATCGCCCCGACGCGCTTGTTGTAGCGGATGAGCATGAAGCCGATGCACCCGGCGAGGGCCGAGTACACCTTGACCCAGTGGAACCAGGTGCCGGTCGAGGACCCTGCCCCCGCGGTGTGCGGCCAGACGAAGATCGTCAGCAGGACCGGCAGGACGACGAAGATCCCGATCGCGGCGGTCTTGGACCAGCGGACGAGCTCGTTGAGGCCGACGAGGGCAGCGAGCACCACGAACCACATGACGGCTGCTTGCCAGGGGATGGAATCGAAGAGGAACACGTCGCTCCCTTTCTCAGGACGACGGGACGGCCGGTGGCCGCCCGGGGTGGGGGGACGGTGCGCCTGGTGGGCGAGCCCGGTCCCGGCGCACCGTCGGGACCCGGGCCGTCGCGTCACTCGGTGCCGGAACGCGCCTCCTCGAGGTGCAGCACCTGCCGCACGATCGTCACGAGCACCGCGTCGTCGACGTCGGGGGTGTTCCGGGCGAGCCCGACCAGGCCGTAGACGAGGACGTAGAACGTCTCGGGGACGTTCTCGATGCGGATGCGGTGCCGGGCCGCGTAGGCCTCGACCGTCGTCGTGCCGATGCACTCGACGACGGCCCGCACGGCCTGGTCGAGGAAGCGGTTGTACAGGCCCGCGCTCTCGGTGCGCTGCATGTCGTCGCGCAGCGGCGCGACCGCCCGCAGGTGGGTGCGGAACATCGCGATGCAGTCGACGAGCGCCTTGTCGATGTTGCCCGGCTCGCGGGCGGCGTCCCAGGCCCGGACGGACTCGACGAACTCCGCGACGTAGCCCTCGAGCACGGCGTCCACGAGGGCGTCCTGGTCGGGGAAGTAGTAGTAGACGAGGCTGCGGGCAACGCCCGCGCGCTCCGCGACGTCCTTGGTCGAGGTCCGGGCGATGCCCTGCTCGGCGAACAGCTCGCGGGCCGCGTGCACGATCTCCTCGGCGCGGACCTCGGGTGCTGAACGTCGTCGCCTTCGCGTCGTCACGTCGGTCATCGTGGCCCCTTCCTGAGCTGTCGTCTCGACGCTAGGACCGCTATTGACACAGCGTCAATAGCGCCGTCCGAGGTCAGGACGTTGGTCCCGGGACCCGAGGACATTGGGCCTGCCGCCCGGCGCGAGAACCGGGCCACGACCTGAGACGCGCGCGGGGCCGCGGCGGACGCGTACGCCCGGACCGCCCACGGTGTGCGACCGTGGGAGATCGAGACGGCGAAGGATCGGGACAGTGGACGACGGGCGCGACCAGCGAGGACCCATGCACGACGACCCCCAGGTGGGGGCGGAGCTCCGAGCGCTGCGGGAGCACTTCACGCGGCTGATGATGACCTACCGCTTCGGCATGGACGAGGTGATGACGAAGATCACCATCCTGCGGGACGAGTTCGCCTACGCCCACGAGTACAACCCCATCGAGCACGTCTCCTCGCGGCTCAAGTCGCCCGAGTCCCTGCTCGCGAAGGCCCGGCGCAAGGGTGTGGACCTGACTATCGAGGCGCTGCGCGCCGAGATCTTCGACATCGCGGGCGTCCGGGTCACGTGCAGCTTCGTGTCCGACATCTACACGGTCCGCGACATGATCGCGGGTCAGCGTGACGTCGTGGTCCTCGAGGAGCGCGACTACATCGCCCATCCCAAGGGCAACGGGTACAAGTCCCTGCACCTCATCGTCGAGGTGCCCGTGTTCCTGTCCGACCGGGTCCAGCCCGTGGTCGTCGAGATCCAGATCCGCACCATCGCCATGGACTTCTGGGCCAGCCTCGAGCACAAGATCTACTACAAGTACGACAAGGCCGTGCCCGAGCGCCTCATCGACGAGCTGCGGGAGGCGTCGGTCGCGGCCTCCGAGCTCGACGCCAAGATGGAGCGGCTGCACGAGGAGGTCCTCCAGCACTCGCGTGACACCGCGACCGCGCACCCCGCGGGGGAGAGGAGCCCGAGCCCGTTCGCGCCCTCGTGGGAGCTGCTCGACTCGTACCTGCGGGGCAGGCAGGACGAGGGGACCACCCGCTAGAGCAGCGTCTCGACGCCGATCCGCACGGTGTCGCCGACGTCGACCCCTTCGCGGCGGCGCACCGCAGCCTTGACGGGCACGACGAACGTCCTGCGCTCGGCGTCGGGGAAGACCGAGGTGGTCCAGCGCGACCCGCCGAGCGTGACCTCGACCTTGACGGACCCGAACCCCGCCGGGGGCAGCGGGGAGTCCGCGATCTCGTCGCTGACGTCGGTGGGCAGGGCCGCGAAGACCCACGTGTCGCTGCGCGCGGTCCACCGCCACAGCTCCGCCTCGAACTCGTACCTGGTGCCGGCCATGCGCCCATGATGCCGGGCGCCGCCCACAGGCGGGTCCGCACGCCGGACAGCATCGTCGCCGTCCGGGCGGGCACGCCATCATGTGCCCGTGACCGGCCCAGCACCCCGCGTCGTGGCGGTGGCGTCCAGCCCGACCCACGCCTTCAGCAAGACCAGGCTGCCGAGCGTCCGGGTCGTCGAGGGGCTGGGGGTCGTCGGCGACGCGCACGCCGGGGCGACCGTCAAGCACCGCAGCAGGGTGCGGGCCGACCCGTCGCAGCCCAACCTGCGTCAGGTCCATCTCCTGCACGCCGAGGTGTTCGCCGAGCTGGCCGAGGCGGGCTTCGACGTCGGGCCCGCCGACCTGGGGGAGAACGTGACGACGTGCGGGGTCGACCTCCTGGGCCTTCCGCGCCGCACCCGCCTGCACCTGGGCGACACGGTCGTCCTCGAGGTGACCGGGCTGCGCAGCCCCTGCCAGCAGGTCAACGACTTCCGCTCGGGCCTGGTCAAGCGGCTCATCGTGCCCGACGGCGCGGGCGGCGTGGTCCGCAAGATCGGGATCATGTCGGTGGTCGCGCGCGGCGGGACGGTCACGGTCGGCGACGGCATCGAGATCGAGCTCCCGCGCGGCCCCCACCACCGCCTCGAGCCCGTCTGACGACTCGCCAGGCCCCGGCCCCGGGAGCACCATGGAGACATGAGGGCCATCTGGAAGGGTGCCATCACGTTCGGTCTCGTCAACGTGCCGATCAAGGTGTACTCGGCGACCGAGGACCACGACGTGCCGCTGCACCAGGTGCACGACAAGGACGGCGGCCGGATCCGCTACCAGCGGCGGTGCGAGGTCTGCGGCGAGGTCGTGGCGTACGAGCACATCGACAAGGCGTACGACGACGGCGAGCGCACGGTCGTGCTCACGGCCGAGGACCTGGGGTCGCTGCCCGCCGAGCGCAGCCGCGAGGTCGAGGTCGTCGAGTTCGTGCCCACCGACCAGATCGACCCCATGCTGCTGGACCGCAGCTACTACCTCGAGCCCGACTCCTCCTCGAACAAGGCCTACGTGCTGCTGCGCCGCACGCTCGAGGAGACCGACCGCACCGCGATCGTGAAGTTCGCGCTGCGCCAGCGCACGCGGCTCGCGGCGCTGCGCGTGCGCGACGACGTGCTGGTGCTGCAGACGCTGCTGTGGGCCGACGAGGTCCGCGAGGCCGCGTTCCCGACGCTCGACGAGCCGGCGAAGGTCAGCGCCAAGGAGCTCGCGATGTCGTCGCAGCTCGTCGAGTCCTTCGCGGCCGACTTCACGCCCGAGGAGTACCAGGACGACTACCAGGCCCAGCTCCGTCAGCTCATCGAGGCCAAGATCGAGGCAGGCGACACGTTCAGCACCGAGGAGACCTTCGGCGAGCAGGAGGAGAAGGGCGGCGAGGGCGCCGAGGTCATCGACCTCATGGAGGCGCTGCGCCGCAGCGTCGAGAGCTCGCGCGGCAAGAAGTCGGGCGACGCGAAGGGCGAGAAGCCCTCGAAGGAGGCTGCGTCGTCGGGCACCACGAGGAAGAAGAGCGAGCGCCCGACGACGTCACGCGCCTCGGACGACCAGGCCGCCTCGACCACGGCGCCCGCCTCGACGAAGGAGCCCGCGAAGAAGAAGACGACCCGCAAGAAGGCCTCGGCGTGACGTGCCCCGGCGTGCCAGGCTGACGCCATGACCCACGACCAGCCCGAGAACCCCGACCTGTCCCGCCTCGTCGCCGAGGCCGAGCAGCACGAGCGCGACCTCGTCCTGACGCGCTTCACGCACGACGACGCCTGGCGGCTCGGCTGCCTGCTCGTCGAGCTCGCGGCCGACCGGTCCCTGCCGATCACGATCGACGTGCGCCGCGGGCCGCAGCAGGTCTTCCACGCCGCGACCGAGGGCACCACACCCGACAACGACACCTGGGTCCAGCGCAAGGTGCGCGTGGTCGAGCGGTTCGGTGCGTCGTCGTACCTCATGGGCCTGCGCGCCAAGGCCCGGGGCACGACGTTCACGGCGCAGCACGAGCTGCCGCTCCAGGAGTACGCGGCCCACGGCGGGGCGTTCCCGCTGCGGGTCGAGGGCGTCGGGGTGATCGGCGTCGTGACCGTGTCCGGCCTGGCCCAGCGCGACGACCACCTGCTCGTGGTCGAGGCGCTGGGGACGTTCCTGCGGACCGCCGCGTGAAGGTCGCCGCCGGACCGGGCCGCCGTCTCTCGAGGTGCGGGGACCGATGAGTTCGCCGGCCCCGGCCGGTCGGACCTGGAGAGTGCGACGCACCGCGCGCCGCGCGGGAGGAGGAGAACGATGCGACCGATCGTCCCGAGCCTGTGGTTCAACGGCGGCCTCGAGGAGGCCGTGGCCTTCTACACCTCGGTGTTCCCCGACAGCACCGTCGGGGACTCCCTGAAGATGCCCGACGGCACGTTCGTCACCATCGACTTCACGTTGCGGGGCCAGCCCTTCAACCTGATCAACGGCGGCCCCGACCACCTGTTCCCGTTCAGCGAGGCCGTGTCGTTCATCGTGCGCTGCGAGGACGAGGCGGAGGTCGACCACTACTGGGACGCCCTGCTCTCGGGGGGCGGCACCGAGTCGCAGTGCGGCTGGCTCAAGGACCGCTACGGGCTCTCGTGGCAGGTGGTGCCCGTCGAGTTCGAGGAGCTCGCGCAGTCCGACGACCAGGAGGCCGTGGCGCGGATGATGGGCGTCATGATGCAGATGATCAAGCTCGAGATGCCCGCGCTGCGGGCCGCGTTCGCCGGCAGCTAGGGCACCGGCCACGGGAAGGCGGACACCGTGACGAAGTACCTGATCTCGTTCCCGAGCGAGGCCATGATCGTGCCGGACGACCAGATGCGGGCCGTCTCGGACGCGTCGCACGCGGTGGTGGAGGAGGCGAAGGCCGCCGGCGTCTGGGTGTTCGGCGGCGGCATCGACGAGAGCGTCCCGCCCGTCCTGGTGGACGGTGATGGCACGGTCGCCGAGGGCGCCTATCCCCGGACGAGAGGGCTGGACGGCGGCTGGACGGTGCTGGAGGTGCCGACGCGCGAGGAGGCGCTCGGGTGGGCCGCCAGGATCGCGGCCGCGTGCCGGTGCGCGCAGGAGGTGCGCGCGTTCCTGGACGACCCCGCGAGCTGACGGCGTCCGTGCACGGGCTCGGCCCCCGTCCCCACCGGCATGGGGACGAGGGCCGAGGTCGGTGGCGCCGACGAGCGCGGGCGGACGCCGACGGCGCCCGCCCGGCTCAGCCGGTCAGCAGGTCCGGGCGTCGTACGGCGCGGTCAGCGTCTGCGTACCGAGCGTCGCGGACGACACCTCGAACGTGACCTCTCCCGCCCCGACCCCGGCAGAACGGGTCGCGAACCGCTGCGACGCGCTGCGCCCGGGGGCGACTGCCGCGAACGCCTTGGTGCCCGCGGTCGAGCGGATCGTGACGTCCACGGCCCCGTCGCCCTCGTTGACGGCCCGGCCCGTGAGCTGGACCGTGCCCGCCACGCACTGGACGCTCGCCGTGACCGCGACCGGCACGGCGGGCTGCGCAGGGACGTCGAAGGCGGCGACGTCGACCCGCCCCGTCACGGACCGGTCGCCGTTGGAGGCGGCCACCGCGACGGAACGGCCCGCGAGCGAGCCCGCCGCGACGTCGGCCGCGGTGAGCGTGCGTCGCACCGTGCCGCACGCGGCCTCGGCCCCGGGAGCGAGCGCGGGCACGGCGCACACGTCCGCGGCGCCGACGCCCGTGAGGCGCACGTTCCCGGTGTTGCGGACCGTGAGGGCGTTGACGACGACGTCGCCCGCGTTCACGGTCCCGCTCGCGTCGGTGTCCTCGACCGTGGGCTCGCCGGCCGTGACGGCGAGCGAGGGACGGCGGTCGACCAGGTCGACGGGGTCGCCCGTGAGGGGGACCGACGTGGCCTGGGTGGCGTTCATGAACCAGCGGGTCTCGGGGACGAAGAACCCGTCCGCGAGGTCGTCGGCCGTCACGACGCGGTACGCGAGCGAGCACAGGTACGTGCCGCCCGCGGGCAGGCTGCTCCAGTTGCAGCCCGGGGACAGGTTCGTCAGGTTGCCCGTCGCGGTCGAGCGGTAGGCCGTGGTCCCGGTGTTGTAGACGCGGAACGAGTAGGGCACGCGCTCGCCGACGGTGTACGGCTGCGCCGCCACGTCACGGTCGGTCGTGTACTTCCCGAACACCGCGAGCGAGGTCACGGGACCCGCAGGGCCGCCCGTCACGGTCACGTAGCCGTAGGCGCGCGCCTGCGTGCCGTCGGCCGTCGTCAGGACGCTCTGGACGCGGACGGGGTTGTTCGCCGTCGTCGCGGCGGCGGTCGCGGACGCGGTGAGCGCGACCCGGACCGTGGCGCTCTGGCCGACAGCGATCGCGGGCACGTCGACCGTGGTCGCGCTCCAGCCCACGGGGGCGTCGATCGTCAGGCGCGACGCGGCGAGCGGCGCCTGGTTCTGGTTGGTGACCTGGACGGGCACCTGCACGGTGGCGCCCGTCGCGACGGTCGTGTCCGGCACGACGGTCGAGGCGCACGTCGCGTTCAACCACTCCTGGTCGAAGCTCGCGAACGAGATCGCGTTCATGCCCTGCGTCTCGTACAGGAGCCCGAAGCGCCCGTCGCCGATGGGCGAGAGCGTCGAGTAGGCGCCCGAGCCCGGGTTGACGACCCGGAAGCCCGGCCACGTCGCGCCGTCGTCGCACGAGAGGCGCACGGTCACGTTCTCGCGGCCCGTGGTGCTGTTGGAGTTGCTGAACAGCAGCATCTTCGCCTCGGCCGAGCCCTCGGGGGCGTCGGGGTACAGGCGCGAGACCGACCCGTTGTTGGTCGGGTCGGGGAGCTGGCGGTCGAGCGTCACGGGCCCGTACGTGTGCCCGCCGTCGGTCGAGTACGCGATCTTGCGGTACTTGCTGCCCGCGGAGTCGCGCGAGTTCATCATGACGCGTCCGTCGGAGAGCTCGACCGACTTGTTCTCGTCCATGCCCGTGCCGAACGCCTCGCCGTGCTGCCACGTGGCGCCGTGGTCGTCGGAGTACACGCTGTACGCCTTGTACGTGCCGCCCGTGCGGGCCGTGAACTGCTGGACGAGTCGTCCGGCGTGCTCGCCGTAGCGCAGCTGGATGCCCTCGCCCGAGGCCGCGAAGATGCCGGCCCACGACGGGTCCTTGGCGCCCTCGGTGATGACGCGGCCCTCCCACGTCTGGCCGCCGTCCTCGGAGACGCTGACCGCGGCGTGCAGGATCTGGCGGTTGGTCGGGTCGATGCCCGTGGCCGACCCGCCGAAGCCCTGGTCGTACGACTTCACGTGGAAGTTGAAGATCGTGCCGGTCTCGCGGTCCACGACGTAGGACGGGTCGGAGAACCCGTACTTGTCGGGCGACGAGTTCGTGCCGTACCCGGCCGCGACGACGGTCGCGGGCTCCCAGGTCGCGCCGTTGTCGCGGCTGACCTGCTGGAGGATCGAGTTGGGCTGCGGGGCGTCACCCGCGTGGAACGGGCGGCCGTCGTACGACGCGAGGATCGTCCCGTCGTTCGTGGTGGTCAGGGCGGGGATGCGGTAGTTCGCATAGCCCCCCGTGCCGCCGACCGCGAGGGTCTGCTCGGAGAAGGTCCCGGGACCGTCGGTCGCTGCGGGCGGGAACGGGTCGAACGCCTGGGCGCTCGCGGCCGGGACCACGAGGAGCAGGGAGAGCCCGGCGGCGAGCGCGGCGCGGGACCCTCGGCGGGTGCACGCGGGTGGCTGGGAGCCGGGCGGGGTGGTCGGGGTGGATGGGTGCAGTGGCATCAGATACTCCTGGCTTCGTCGGGTCAGAGCTCTTGGTGCACGGTGCGGTCCTGCGGGTGCGGCGCCGTGCCCCGGCGCGGGGCGGGCGCGGCGCGGACCTCCGCCTCGGCACCGAGTCGGGTGCGGGGGTCCGGTCTGTGGGTGCTCCGGGTGCGAGGTGCCCGACGGCGGAGCGAGCGTCGGGCGGGCAGGTGCGGGACCGTCGTGGTCCCGGTGCCCCCGGGTCCTCCGCGGCGGTGCGCAGGACCCGGGTGGGGATCGGGTGGGGTGGGCCGGTCGACCGGTGCGGGCGTGGCCCGCGGGGCTCAGGCCGAGAGCGCGTCGACGAACCACCCCGTGATGGTCGTGGGGTGGGTGATCGCGGTGCCGACGACCACGGCCCAGGCGCCCGCGTCGAGCGCGGTGCGCGCCTGGGCGGGGGAGTGGACGCGTCCCTCGGCGATCACGGGCAGGTCGATGCGCTCCACGAGCTGGGCGAGCAGCTCGAGGTCGGGTCCCTGGGTGCGGGGGCGTTCTCCGGTGTACCCGGACAGCGTGGTCCCGACCGCGTCGACCCCGGCGTCGCGGGCAGCGAGCGCGTCGTCGAGGCTCCCGCAGTCCGCCATGACGAGCGCGGACGTGTGCTCGCGCAGCCCGGCGACGGTCGCGGCGAGGCTCAGCCCGTCGGGGCGAGGGCGCCGGGTCCCGTCGATCGCGACGATCGTGGCTCCCGCCCGGGCGACCGCGACCGCGTGCCGCAGGGTCGGGGTGATGAAGACGCCGTCGGCCCCGTCCTTCCAGAGCCCCGTGACGGGCACCGTGATGCCGGCCTCGGCGAACGCGCGCGTGACGTGCTCGATGTCCTCGATGCCCTGCACCCGGATCCCGACCGCACCGCCCTCGACGGCTGCGAGCGCGACCTGGGTCATGGTGCGCGGGTCCCGCATGGCCTCGCCCGGGTAGGCCTGGCACGAGACGACCAGCCCGCCGCGCAGCGCGACGAGCGGGTCGGGGGACGGGTCGGTGCCGGCGAGGGAGGTCGGCGGTCGGTCGGTCACGAGTTCCTCCGGGTGGGGTGTGCTGGCGGGTCGGCGGGGGATCGGGACCCCGGTCACGAGCTCGCGAGGTAGGGCAGCGAGAGCCCGGCCGAGTCGTGCGCGGCCCTCGTGCCCCGCGGGTCGTCGCCCGCGTGCGCGAGGAACGCGAGCCGGGCGGCACCGAGCACGGCGGCGTCGCCGCCGAGGGTCGCGGCCACGACGGGCAGGCCGTCGAGGGCGGGCATGAGCTCGGAGGCCACCGCCTCGCTCAGGGTGTCCCACCACAGGCTCCCGGCGCCCGCGAGCCCGCCGCTGATGACGACGACCTCCGGGTCGAGCATGTTCGCGACGCCGCCCACGGTCCGCCCCAGGGCCGTGGACGCGAGGACCACCGCCTGGTGGGCGACGGGATCGACGTCGGTGATCTGGCACACGACCCGGGCGGTCTCGACCGTCGGGTCGCCACCGAGACGCAGGTACAGGGCGTGCAGCGCCGGACCCGACGCGACGGCCTCGAGGTGCCCGGTGCGCGAGCACGTGCACCGCAGCCCCGCCGCCTCGGCGGCGGGCAGGTGCCCCAGGTGACCGGCGACGTGCCGGGCCCCGTGCTGGGGCGTGCCGTCGAGCAGGAGCGTCGCCCCCACGCCCGTGCCCGCCGCGACGACGAGCGCGGTCCGCGTCCCCGCGCACGCGCCCAGCCAGTGCTCGCCCAGCGCGTGCGCGTGCACGTCGTTGTCGGTGTGCACCGGCAGGCCCGCCGCGGGGCCGCCCGCGGCCAGGAGGCGGGACGAGATCCCGCCCGCGAGGTCGGCGCCTGCCCAGCCCGTCAGGGCATCGGTGGCGGCCACGACCCGGCCGCGGCCGGAGTCGATGACCCCGGCCGAGCCGATGCCGACCCCGACCAGCCCGGCCGGCGAGCCGGCCGACCCGGGCGAGGCGGCGCCGTCGGGCAGGAGGAGCGCGACCAGGCGCGCGACCGCGTCGAGGATCGCGGCCGCCCCCTCCCGGGCCGGGGTGGGGACCCCGGCCCGGGCGAGGACCGTGCCGTCGTCGCGGACGAGACCTGCGGCGATCTTGGTACCGCCCAGGTCGATCCCGACGGCGGTGCGGTGGCTGATCGGGGAGCTCGTCACAGCAGCCCGGCCTCCGCGAGGATCACCTTGATCTGGTCCACGACCTCGCCCTCCAGGGCGGGGGCCGGGGTCGTCATGACGTTGGACCCGATCACGCCGAGGAGCTGGAGCGACGTCTTGAACGCGCCCAGGCCGCTCGCGCCGCCGCTGTAGCCGCGGGGCTGGAAGACGATCTCGAACAGGGCCGCGAGACGGTCCTGCTCGTCGCGGGCCGCGGCCCAGTCGCCCGCCTGCGCCGCGTCCCACAGGCGCACGTAGCCGGCCGGGTCGACGTTGCCGAGGCCAGGCACGACGCCGTCGGCGCCGAGCAGCAGCATGCCGTCCACCACGACCTCGTGCCCCGTGAACAGGCGCAGCGGGCTGCCGGCGGCACGGTTCGCCGCGACGAGGCGACGGAAGCCGACGTCGTCGCCGCTCGAGTCCTTGACGCCCGCGATGACGCCCTCGGAGCCCAGGCGGACCAGCATGCCCAGGTCGAGCTTCGAGTGCACGCACACGGGCACGTCGTACGCGAACAGCGGCAGGTCGCTCGCCGCGGCCACGCCGCGGAAGTGGCGCTCGATCTCGTCGTCGTTCGTGCGGATGTACAGCGGGGCGGTCGCGACGACGGCGTCCACGCCCGCGTCGGCCGCGCGGCGGACCTGGTCCTCGACGCGGCGCGTCGAGATGTCGATCACGCCCGCCATGACGGGCACGCGGCCGGCCGTGATCTCGACCGCGGCCTCCATGACCTGGGAGCGGCGGGCGTCGTCGAGGTACGCGACCTCGCCCGAGGAACCGAGCACGAACAGGCCGTGCACGCCCGCGTCGAGCTGGCTCGTGATGAGGCGCTCGAACGACGCGCGGTCGAGCTCGCCGTCCGCCGTGAGCGGGGTGACGACGGGAGGGATGACACCGGAGAAGGTGGTCGTGGTGGGCACAGCGGACTCCAAGGATGGTGCGGTGGCGCCGGGCGGGATGCCTCGCCCGGCGCCGGGTGGATGGGGGACCGTCAGAGCAGCGTCGGCGCGGCGCCGAGCAGGGTCCGGGTGTAGTCGTTCGTGGGACGGTCGAAGACCTCCTCGGCCGTGCCCTCCTCGACGACCTTCCCGAAGTACATGACCGCGATGCGGTCGGAGACGTACCGGACGGTCTGGATGTCGTGCGAGATGAACACCAGGCCGAGGTTCAGGCGGGCCTTGAGGTCCGTCAGGAGGTTCAGCACCTGGGCACGCACCGAGACGTCGAGAGCCGACGTGGGCTCGTCCGCGACGATCACGTCCGGGTCGAGGGCCAGCGCACGGGCGATCGCCACGCGCTGACGCTGACCGCCCGAGACCTGGCTCGGCAGCACGTCGAGCGCCGACTGGGGCAGACCCACGAGGTCGAGCAGCTCGCTCACGCGCTTCTCGCGGTCGCGCGGCGACCCGATCCCGTGCACGTCGAGCGGGTCGCGCAGGATGTCACGCACCAGCATGCGTCCGTTGAGGGCCGTCGACGGGTCCTGGAACACGATCGAGATCGCGCGACCGAACTCCTTGCGGGTCCGGGCGTTGCGCCGCAGGACGCTGCGGCCGTTGAACACGACGTCGCCGCTCGTGGGGGCCTGGAGGCCCACCATGACCTTGGCGAGGGTCGACTTGCCGCAGCCCGACTCACCCACGATCCCGATGGTCTCGCCGCGCCGCACGGCCATGTCGACCCCGGCGACCGCGTGGACGCGGTCCGGGCGGAAGAGCTTGCCCGTGCGGGCCTTGTGCACCACGTGCACGTCCTTGAGCTCCAGGACAGGAGTGTCGTCGCTCATCGGGCACCTTCCTGGACCAGGAGACCGCTGTCGGTCTCGGTGTGGCTCGCGTAGCGGTGGTCGGTCCCCGGCAGCGTGCGCAGCGGGGGCCGGGGCACGAACGCGTCCTGCGGCCGCGAGGACCGGGGAGCGAAGCGGTCGCCCGTCGCGAAGTCGCGCGGCGAGGGGACCGTGCCCGGGATCTGGTGCAGGCGCTCCGCGCCCGACTCGATCGACAGGACCGCCCCGAGCAGGCCGCGCGTGTACTCGTGCTGCGGGTTCATGAGCAGGCTCGGCACGGGGGCCGACTCGACGACCTGGCCCGCGTACATGACCGTGACGCGGTGGGCCAGCGAGGCGACGAGCGCCAGGTCGTGGCTCACGAAGACCATCGCGAACCCGAGCTCCTCACGGAGCTCGTTGAGCAGGTCCACGACCTGCTTCTGCACCGTGACGTCGAGGGCCGTGGTCGGCTCGTCGGCCACGACCAGACGCGGGTCGCGCGTCAGGGCCATCGCGATGAGCACGCGCTGGCGCTGCCCGCCCGAGAGCTCGTGCGGGTAGCTCTTGAGCGTGCGGTCCGCGTCGAGGCCCACGAGCTCGAGGAGCTCGACCGCGGTGCGCGTCCCGCCCCGCTTGATCAGCTGCGCCATCTGCGAGCGGATCAGCATCGACGGGTTGAGCGAGCTCAGGGCGTCCTGGTAGACCATGGCCATCTCGTGGCCGCGCAGAGCGTTGCGGCGTGC
This sequence comes from Oerskovia sp. 140933, assembly GCF_059651515.1. NCBI lineage: Bacteria > Bacillati > Actinomycetota > Actinomycetes > Micrococcales > Cellulomonadaceae > Oerskovia > Oerskovia sp. 140933. The sequence continues at coordinate 125,122 of NZ_JAMXIO010000002.1, read as the reverse complement.
AGGTGGCGTGGTGAGCAGGTCGACGCCGTCGAGGAGGATCTCGCCCGTGACCTGCGCCGACGAGGGCAGCAGGCCCATGACGGCGAGGCTCGTGAGCGACTTGCCGCAGCCGGACTCGCCGACCAGGGCCATGGTCTCGCCGGGACGCACCGAGAAGCTGATGTCGTCCACGACCGCCACGTCGCCGTGGCGCTCCGGGAAGCGGATCGAGAGGTTCTTGACCTCGAGCAGGGGAGCGGCGTCGCCCGTGTAGACCAGCCGGTCCGTCCGGTTCTGCTCGGCGACCCGCAGGCGGTCGAGCTGGACCGCGAGCGCCTCGCGCTGGGCGGCGGCGGCCGCGACCGCGATCTGCGGGTCGGGGATCACCGAGGTGTCCGCGACCAGCTCGTCGAGCACGCGCGGCTCGCGCAGGTCGGCCGCGCCCGTGTACTCGAGGGGAGCGTCGGCGTCGTGCTCCGTGAGGGGGTCCGTGGCGTGCGCGGCGTCCTCGGCGGCGGCGGACGTGGCGGCGACGGCTGCCGCGCCGCGTGCCTCGGCCGGCTTGCGGGCCGCGGGGCGGACCATCGCGTCGGTCAGGCCCTCGGACAGGACGTTGAGCGAGAGGACCGTGAGCAGGATCGCCATGCCGGGGAAGAACGTGGCCCACCAGCCGCCGTTGAGCAGCAGGTTGCGGCCGTACGCGATGACGTTGCCCCACGAGGGCTCGGGGTCCTGCACGCCCGCGCCGATGAACGACAGGCTCGCCTCGAACACGATCGCGTCGGCGACCAGCACGGTCGCGAAGACCATGATCGGGGCGATGCAGTTGCGGGCCACATGCTTGACGAGGATCAGCGAGGTCCGCGCACCGATGACCTTCTCGGCGGACACGTAGTCCTCGCCGAACTGGCTCAGCACGTTGGCCCGGACGATCCGGGCGATCTGCGGGGTGTAGAGGAACGCGATCGTGAAGATGAGCACGGGCAGGGACTTGCCCCACACGGCGACGAAGACCACGGCCAGGGCGATGCCCGGGAAGGCCATGATGATGTCGAGGACACGCATCAGGGTCTCGCTCACGGCCTTGTGGGCCGTCGCGGCGATCGAGCCGAGGATCGCACCGGCGACCAGGGCGACCGCGGTGGCCCCCAGGCCGATCACGAGCGAGTAGCGGGCACCGTAGACGATGCGGGAGAAGATGTCGCGTCCCATGCGGTCCGTGCCGAACCAGTGCTCGCCCGACGGCGGCTGGGCCGGCGTGCCGGACTGCAGCGGGTCGTACGCCGCGACGAGCGGGGCGCAGATCGCGAGGACCGCGACCAGGAGCACGAACGCGAGGGCGATCTTGGAGCCCAGGGGGAGAGCGGCGAGGCGCATACCCGGGCGGGACAGTCGTTCTGTCAGCTTCCGACGCATGTCACACCGTCCGGATTCGAGGGTTGACGACGAGGTACAGGAGGTCGACCAGGATGTTGACGATCACGAAGGTCAGGGCGACGGTCAGCGTCACTCCCTGCACCAGCGCGGTGTCGCTCGCGGTGACCCCGTTGAGGATGAGCTTGCCCATGCCGGGCAGGTCGAAGATGACCTCGATGATGACCGCGCCACCCATGAGGTAGCCGACGCGCAGGCCGAGCACCGTGATGGGCGTGATGAGGGCGTTGCGCAGCACGTTGCGACCCACGACCACGCCGCGGGGCAGGCCCGAGCCGATCGCGGTGCGCACGTAGTCGCGGTCGAGCTCCTCGACCATCGCGGTGCGGACCACCCGGGTCAGCGACGCGGCGACGGGGATCGCGAGCGAGAGCGCAGGCAGGAACATCGAGGCGAGGAACTTCCCGAAGTCGTCCGCGGGGTTGGTGTAGCCGCCCGAGGGGAACCAGTCGAGGCGCAGCGAGAACTGCTGGATGAGGAGGATCGCGAGCCAGAACGACGGCGTCGCGACGCCGGCGATCGACAGGACGCGGATGGCCTGGTCGGGCCAGCGGTCGCGGTAGAGCGCCGCCGTCACGCCGAGCACGAGCGCGAGCACCACGGCGATGATCAGGCCCATGAACGTGAGCTGGAGCGTGAGCGGGAACGCGTTCGCGATGAGCTCGTTCACGGGCTGGCTCGGCGGGACGGTCATGCCCAGGTCGCCGCGCACGAGGCCGGCCAGGAAGTTGCCGTACTGCACGAGCATCGGGTCGTTGAGCCCGTTGGCCGCCCGGTAGGCCTCCTTGGCCGCGTCGGTCGCGGACTCGCCGAGGGCGTTGGTCGCCGGGTCGCTGGGCGCGAACTGCATGACGACGAAGACGAGCAGGGTGATGCCCAGGATCATGACGGGCAGGGCGACCAGCCGTCGTCCGGTCAGTCGTAGGAGCGCGGTCACGCGGTACTCCTCGGGGTCGGGGTGGGTGGCGGCGGCGCGCAGGGGAGCGCCACCGCCACCCGGGACACGGACGTCAGGCGGTGCGGGAGACGTCCAGGAAGGACAGGCCCGTGACGGGCAGGGGCTTGAACCCGTCGAGCGCGGAGTCCTCCCACGCGCTCGGGAGCTTGCGGTGCAGCAGCGGGTACAGCGGGACCTCGTCGGAGAGGATGTCGAACACCTCGCCCCAGGTCTTCTTCTGCTTGGCCGCGTCCTGCTCGGCGGCGCCCTGGTCGAGCAGGCGCGTGACCTCGGCGAACTCGGGGGTGCTGGCCCAGCGGTAGCGCTTGACCGGCCACACCGAGCCCGAGTACCACCAGCGCAGCAGGAGGTCGGGGTCGTTGCCGAAGACCGACGGGTCACCGGGGGCGACCATGACGTCGAGCGTGCCGTCGTCGACCTTCTTGTACTGCCCGCCGGACTGGCCGATGTCGAGGGTCGTGGCGATCCCGACCGCGTCCAGGTCCTCCTTGATGAGCGGGGCGATGTCCTTGACCCAGCTCGTGTCGGTCGTCAGGAGGGTGATCGCGAGGCTGCTCACGCCCGCGTCGGCGAGGAGCTTCTTGGCCTTGGCGGGGTCGTGCGAGTAGACCGTGCTCGCCTTGACGTAGGACGGGTGCTCCTTGTGCAGGAAGCTCGTCGCCGCGGTCGCGTTGCCGAGCAGGCCCGTGCTGATGATCTTGTCCATGTCGAGCGCGTGGAAGAACGCCTGGCGCACGCGCTTGTCCGTGAACGGCGCCTTGGAGCAGTCGAACATCATGAACAGCAGGCCGAACGACTGGACGGACTCGACCGTGACGGCGTTCGCGAGGCGGTCGGCGTCGAGGTAGGGCACATCCTCGATGGCCTGGACACGGCCCGACTCGACGGCCGTCACGCGGGCCGCGGCGTCGGACAGCAGGTTCCAGGTCATGGTCTTGGCGAGCGCCGGGCGTGCGCCGTTGTACGCGTCGAAGCGCTCGAACGTGATCTTGTCGTCGACCGTCGCGCTCGTGAGCTTGTAGGGGCCCGAGCCGACGGGCAGCGAGTCGTAGGCCTGGGGGTCGGCCTCGACGATGGCCTTCGGGACGATCTTGACGACCGAGACGCGGTCGACGAACAGCCCGAACGGGTAGTTGAGCGTGAACGTGACCGTCTTGTCGTCCTTGGCCGTGACCGAGGCGAGGAACGGCAGGAACTGGGAGTAGAGCGAGGCGTTCGCCGGGTCGAGGACGCGGTTGAAGCTGAACACCACGTCGTCGGTCGTGACGGGGGAGCCGTCGTGGAAGGTGGCGCCGTCGCGCAGCGTGACCTCCCACGTGGTCTCGTCGATCTTCTTGGGCAGCTCCTTGCCGAGCGCGGCGTAGGGCGTGCGAGCCGCCGGGTCGAGCTCGACGAGGCCCTCGAGGACGTGCCAGTTGGCGGCCATGGTCACGGCGCCGGACGTCGTCATGGGGTCGAAGCCGGTCGAGAGGGCGTAGGAGATGCCCGCCTCGATCGTGCCGTCGAGGTTGGGCTTGGCCCCGCCGCCGGCGGGGGTGGTCTGCGGGTCGGACGAGGTGGACGCGGGTCCGCCACAGGCGGCGATCGTGCCTGCGATCACCGCTCCGGCGCCGATCACGCCGGCGAGCTTGAGGAAGCTCCGGCGGGAGGTGTCGGTCGCGTTCGTGCTATTCGCCATCGAGGTAGCCATGAACTCTCCAGATATAGGACGTCTGATGTCTGACGCTGGTAGGGTTGAACCGTAGAGGCAATTTCTGAGGAGGTCAAGGCGCATGACAGCTACCGAGCCCGTGTCACATCTGGGCTTCGGAGGTCAGGGGGTGCGTCCCCCGACGACTACCGAACAGATCAAGGACTACATCCTGCGAGCCCACCTGCGGCCCGGCGACCTGCTGCCGACCGAGGCCGAGCTCTGCTCGCTCCTCGGCGTCAGCAGGTCGAACGTCCGCGAGGCGATCAGGACGCTCGCCGCGCTCGACATCGTCGAGGTGCGGCACGGCTACGGCACCTACGTGGGGCAGCTCTCGCTCAAGCCGCTCGTCGAGGGGCTCGTCTTCCGCGGGGTCCTCATCCCGGGCGACGACTTCTCGGCGCTGCGGGAGGTCGTCGAGGTGCGCCAGGCGCTCGACCTGTCGATGGCCGAGCAGATCGTGACCGAGATGGCCGGCACCTCCAACCCCGACCTGGAGAGCCTCGTCGCCGCGATGGAGCGCAAGGCCCAGAAGGGCGAGGACTTCTTCGAGGAGGACCGCGAGTTCCACTCGCACCTGCTCGCCCACCTCGACAACTTCCTCGTCGCCCAGCTCGGCACGGCCTTCTGGGACGTGCACCAGGTGGTCTCGCCCAAGCTGGGGCTGCCCGCCCCCGAGCAGATCGACCTCACTGCGAAGGCGCACGGGGCCATGCTCCGTGCGGCCGAGGCGGGGGACGCCGACGCCTACCGGGAGGCGGTCATCGCGCACTACGCCCCGCTCCAGGACGCGCTGCACCAGGTCGCCGCGACGGTCGAGGCCTCGCGGACGGCCGCGGCCCCGGTGCGCGGCGGCGCGCGTCCGGCGGGCGCCGCGGAGGGGACGGCGTGAACCGCCCGGTGCTGGTGGCGGGCTCGCGCGCGGTGCTGGTCGGCGACTCGATCACGGACGCGGGGCGGCTCACCGAGGGGGAGTTCGGGCTGGGGCACGGGTACGCGGCCCGGGTCGCGGGCGTGTGCGGCCGGCACGGGGTCGAGGTGCTCAACCGTGGCGTGAGCGGTCACCGGGTCGTGGACCTGCAGGCTCGGTGGGACGACGACGTCCTCGCCCTCGAGCCGGACCTCGTGTCGATCAAGATCGGCATCAACGACACCTGGCGACGCTACGACCGGGAGGACGCGACGAGCGCCGAGGCGTTCGAGGCCGGGTACCGCGACCTGCTGGACCGTACCCGCGCGGGGGCTCCGCAGGCCGCGATCGTCCTGGTCGAGCCCTTCCTGGTGCCCGTCCGCGCCGAGCAGTGGGGGTGGCGCGAGGACCTCGACCCCAAGATCCAGGTCGTGCGGCGGCTCGCGGCGGAGCAGGGGCTCGCCCTGGTCGCGACCGACGGCCCGTTCGCGCAGGCCGTGGCGACGAGCGGGCTCGGCCCGCAGGCCTGGGCGTACGACGGCGTGCACCCCACGCCCGCGGGGCACGACCTCCTCGCCGAGGCCTGGCTCGCAGCGGTGCGGCTGGGCTGAGGACGGCGTGCGTCGACCTCCGGCGCGGTGTGCATCGCGCAACTGCCGGGGCACGTGGTCTGGCGAACGGGGGCGTGAGGGGTGACACTGGTCCTTGGGTGTCCCTTGGGCACTCCCTGACCGGCGTCGCCCCGGGGGTTTCCACGCTACGGACCGTGGGACCGGGGTGGGGTACGGGATCTCCCTGCTCTGCGTGCAGGGCGGGGGACCGCATGAGGTGTGCGGGAGGACGGGGCGTCGGTTGCCACTGGGGGCGGCCGACGCCTCCCGCACGTCCAGGCTGGGTGCGGACGCCCGACGGCGCCGCGCAGGTCGAGCCCGGGGTGCCCGCCCGTGGCGTCAGCCGTGGGTGCGGAGCGCGACCATCTCGTCGATCAGGTCGAGGAGGTCGTCGATCGAGCCCGCTCGGTCCGCCTCCGTCGCGGAGGGCGAGGAGCCGCTCGCGATGTGGTCGCTCGCCTGGGCGTAGAGACCGTCGCCGATGAGCATGATCGCGCGCGTCAGGACCGGGTCGCCGACGACCTCGAGCACGGCTCCGGACCATGCGTCGTGGGCGTCGTCGAGCGCGGCGCGGGCCTGCGGGTAGCTGCCCTGGGCGAGCCGGGAGACGGCGACGTAGACGAGCTCGAAGCCGCTGTCGGAGTCGGCCGAGGTCCGGATGAAGTAGTCGACCGGGCCTGCGGGGGCCGTGCGCATGGCCTCGACGTCGGCAGCGGTCAGCTCGCGCAGGAGCTCCATGAGCCCCTCGGCGAGGGCCGCCTTGGAGCCGAAGTGGTAGAGCAGGCCTCCCTTGGAGACCCCGGCCTCGGCGGCGACCGCGTCGAGCGTGGCGGCACGTTCTCCCTGGGTCACGAGCAGCGTGGCGAACGCCTCGAGGACCTTGGCGCGGGCAGCGGGGGGCGGCGGCATCTTGAAAGTGTACCGTCCGGACGGTTACTATACCGTCTGGACGGTTGGAAGTCCGACGCCACAGCGTCGCCCCAGCCGTCCTCGTACGTGAAAGGACACTCCCGTGACTCTCGTCCAGGTCCACCGGACGCCCCGGGACCCCCACGGCACCCCGGGCGCCTCGCAGGGCGTCGCGACCAGCACCCCCGGTTCGCCCCTGACCCGCAACCGCCGCTGGGTCGCGCTCGCCGTGCTCATGCTTCCCGTGCTGCTCGTCTCGATCGACAACACGGTGCTCACCTTCGCGCTGCCCCAGATCTCCGAGGCGCTGCGACCCACCGGCACCCAGCTGCTGTGGATGATCGACGTCTACCCGCTCGTGCTCGCGGGCCTGCTCGTCTCGATGGGCTCGTTCGCCGACCGCATCGGTCGGCGCAGGCTGCTCCTGACCGGCGCGGTCGGGTTCGCCGCCGTCTCGGTCGTCGCCGCCTACGCGCCGAGCGCCGAGGCCCTCGTGGCCTCGCGGGCCGGGCTCGGGTTCTTCGGCGCCATGATCATGCCCCCGACGCTCTCGCTGCTGCGCAACATCTTCACCGACCGGGAGGAGCGGCGGCTCGCGATCGCCGTGTGGGCGGCCGGCTTCGCGGCCGGCAACGCGATCGGACCCATCGCGGGCGGGTTCCTGCTCGAGCACTCGTGGTGGGGCTCGGTCTTCCTGCTCGCCGTCCCGGTGCTCGTGCTGCTCCTGGTGCTCGCGCCGATCTTCGTGCCCGAGTCGAAGGACGCGCACCCGGGCCGGGTCGACGTCGTCTCGATCGTGCTCTCCATGGCGACCATGGCCCCGATCGTGCTCGGCATCAAGACCCTCGCGAAGTCCGGCCCGAGCGTGCTCGCGGTCGGCGCCCTCGTCCTCGGCCTGGTCGCCGGGTGGGCGTTCGTGCGCCGCCAGCTCGGGCGTCCCGACCCCATGATCGACGTGCGCCTGTTCCGGCGCGGAGAGTTCTCGGGCGCGGTCGTCATCAACCTGCTGTCGGTGTTCTCCCTCGTCGGTTTCCTGTTCTTCGTGTCGCAGGACGTCCAGCTCGTGCTGGGCCTGAGCCCCATGGAGGCCGGCTATGCGCTCCTGCCGGGGCTCGTCGCGATGATCGTCGCAGGGCTCCTCGTGGTCCGGGTGGTCCGCCGCGTCCGTCCCGCGCTCGTCGTCGCCGGTGCGCTCCTGTTCGCCGCCGCGGGGTACGCGGCCGTCGCCCTGAGCGCGGGCGCGAGCACCCTCATGGGCCTCGTCGGGGCGTTCGTGATCCTCGCGATCGGGATCGGTGCCGCCGAGACGGTGTCGAACGACCTGATCGTGTCCGCGGTGCCGGCCGACAAGGCAGGAGCCGCCTCGGCCATCTCGGAGACCGCGTACGAGGTCGGCGCCGTGCTCGGCACGGCCGTCCTCGGGAGCATCCTCACGGCGTCGTACCACCGCAACGTCGCCGTGCCCGACGGCGTGGCGGCGGCGGACGCCACGGCGGCCGCCGAGACCCTCGGCGGGGCGACCCAGGTCGCGCAGACCCTGCCCGCCGACCAGGCGCAGGCGCTGCTCGCCTCGGCGCACGAGGCCTTCGGCAGCGGGGTCGGGACCACGTCGTGGATCGGGTTCGCGCTCATGCTCGTGGCGACCGGGATCGCGCTCGTCGCGCTGCGCACGGCACGTTCGTGACATTCACCCGGATGCCGGCGAGCGAGCCCGCTGGCATCCGGGTGATGGATCAGGAAGGGTGAGAGGTGATGAATCGCCCCCGTCACACCCCGCCCCGCTGGGTCCGACGCACGCTGGTCGGGCTCGCCCTCCTCATCCCCTGCCTCGTCTTCGGCGTCACCACCGCGACCGCGGACCTGAGCCTCGGCCCCCACGAGGCTCGCTACGAGGTGACGAACGACAGCCTCGTCGTGGTCGACCTGGGTCCGCTCGGCACGCTCGAGATCGACTCGCCGCTGCCCGCCGGGCTCGGCGCCAGGATCACGGTCGAGGAGATCCCCGCGGACCTCACGGCGTTCGACCAGGCCACCACGATCGCCGCGCTCACCCAGGACCTCCAGGGCTACCTCCAGTTCTTCAGCGGTCCGCAGGACACGATCGACCAGGTCGCGCGTGCCCTCGTCGTCGACGCGCTGCGACGCACGGGGCTCGCGATCCTCGTGGTCGCGGCGGGCGGCGCGGCGCTCTACCTCCTGCTGGGCCGCGTTCGACGCGCCGAGCTCTCCGCGGCGCTCGCTCCGCGGACCTGGGAGATCACCGCGGGCGTCGTCGTGGTCTCGCTCGTCTTCGGCGTGGTCTCGGCGTCCGGCGAGGAGCCCGAGGACACGAGCTCCCGCCCGGCCTCCGCGGTGTTCGCCGGCACCGCTCTCGAGGGGGCCAGGATCACGGGTCGGCTCGCGGGCGTCGTGGACACCTACGGCGGCATGCTCATGACCGCCTACAAGGACAACGAGGCGTTCTACGCGGCGGCCGACGACGCGCTCGAGGCCGCGTGGGACGAGCGGGACGCGCTCGAGGCGGCCGCCGCCGCCGAGCTCGACGCCGCCGATGACGCCGGGAACGGCACGGACGGGGCCGGCACGCAGGACCCGACCGGCGCGACGGGTGCGCCCCTCGACGGGACGGCAGGTCCCGAGGGCCCCGCCGGGGCGACGGCGTCGCCGGACACGGAGGCGGGCGACGCCCGGGACGGCGCGAGCCCCACCGAGGAGCCGACGGCGACGCCCGAGGACGACCTCGTCACGATGCTGGTGATCTCCGACCTGCACTGCAACACCGGCATGACACCGCTCATCCGGACCGCGGGCCTGCGCTCCGGCGCGGACATCGTCCTCAACGCGGGCGACACCACGATGAACGGGACGAGCGTCGAGCAGTTCTGCGTCAACTCGTTCATCTCCGCGGTGCCCGACGGCGCCACGATGGTCGTCGCGGACGGGAACCACGACAGCGTCGAGACCTCGGCGCAGGAGCGCAGGCGAGGCGTCAAGATCCTCGACGGCGACGTGGTCGAGGTCGACGGCGTCCGCATCCTCGGCGACCGGGACGCGCTCGAGACGAGGATCGGGGCCGGTTCCAAGACGGCTCGCCCCGAGACGCCCTCCGAGCAGGCCGAGCGGCTCGCGCAGACCGCGTGCGACGCGCAGGACGGGGTCGACCTGCTCCTGGTCCACACGCCGCGGGCCGGGAACGAGGCCCTCGAGTCCGGGTGCGTGCCCGTCCAGGTATCGGGCCACAACCACCGCCGGAGCGGTCCGGCGCAGTTCGGGCTCGGCATCCGCTACGTGAACGGGAGCACCGCCGGCGCGGAGACGGGCGAACCCACCGTGGGGCCGCTCCGGGGCGTCGCGGAGATGACCGTCCTGCGGTTCGACCCGGTGTACCGGGAGTTCGTGGACTGGCAGCTCGTGCAGGTCTTCCCGGACGGCTCGGCCCAGGTCTCGGCGCGCGAGCCGTTCCCCGTGCCCGTCGACGAGGAGGTCCTGCCCGAGGGCACGGTCCTGCCCGACGGCACGACGGTCCCCGACGGCACGGTCCTGCCGGAGACCACGACGGTCCCGGAGGGCGCTCCGGAGGGTGCCGGTGACGGGGGCGCGGACGAGCCTGCCGGTCCGGCTCCGGCCGGTGCGGCCGGGGCCACCCCGGTCGGGGTCGGGCCGGCGGTCGCAGGGGAGGGGTGAGGGACTCGTGAGCGAACCCGACGGAGCGGGTGAACCGGACCCCGAGGGTCCGGGGGAGGTCGTGCGGCACGGCAGAATACGGGGCATGAGCAGAGGCGCCCGGTGGATCCTCGTCGCGGTCGTCGCGGCGCTGGTGATCGTGCTCGCCGGGCCGTACCTCGTGGCGCGCATCTCGGTCGGGAACGCGCCGCCACCGTTGGGCCTGCAGACCCCCGGCGAGAGCGCCGCTCCGTCGCAGTCCCCGGCCCCGGGGCCCTTCGACCCGGACGGTGCGTGGATCGTCGGCGCGGGGTCCCAGGCGGGGTACCGGGTCGACGAGGTCCTGAGCGGGGAGAAGGGGACGGTCGTCGGACGCACGGAGGAGGTCGGGGGCTCGCTCGTGGTCGAGGACGGGGAGCTCGCCCGGGCCGAGGTCACGGTGGGGACGGGGTCCATCGCGAGCGACAGCGTGGTGCGTGACGATGCGTTCCGGCGTCTGCTCGAGACCGACGTCTACCCCAACGCGGTGTTCGTCCTCACGACGCCGGTCGACCTCTCCGGGATCGAGGGGGACGAGCCCCTGACGGTCGAGGCGCGCGGCACGCTCACGATCCGGGACGTCACGGAGCCCGTGACCGTGGCGCTCGAGGCCCGGCGGTCCGGTGACGGGGTCCAGGTGAGCGGTGCGATCCCGGTGACGTTCGCCGACTACGGCGTGAGCGTGCCGGAGCTGCCGTTCGTCACGGTCGAACCGACCGGGACGGTCGAGATGCTGCTCGAGCTGGCGCGGGGACCGCAGGTCCTGACCCCCTCACCCTGAGGCCCGCAGGCCGCGGGTGCGGCACGGTGGGTGGACTCGACCCGGCGACACTCGGCGCGCTAAAGTTCGGTATGCCGAACTTTCGACTTCGTGCAGGGGTCAAAGGACTCCTCGCGGGCGCCGCCCTCCTCCTCCTGACGGGCTGCGCGGTCGACGCCGCCCAGGGCGACCCCGCGCCCCCGGCGGGTGGCGTCGCCGAGGTGAGCGCCGCCGTCGGGCGCCTGGAGGTCCTGACGACCTTCACCGTCCTGGCCGACATGGCCCGCGAGGTCGGGGGAGAGCACGTCGAGGTCTCCTCGCTCACCAAGGTCGGCGCCGAGATCCACGGCTACGAGCCCACGCCCGCCGACCTGCGCCGCGCCGCGAGCGCGGACCTGGTGCTCGACAACGGGCTCGGGCTCGAGAAGTGGTTCGAGCCCTTCGTCGCGCGGCTCGACGCCCCGCACGTCACGGTCTCCGACGGCGTCGACGTGATCGAGATCGGCTCGGGCGCGTACGACGGACGGCCCAACCCGCACGCCTGGATGTCGCCCGTCAACGGCGCGATCTACGCCCGCAACATCGGCGAGGCCTTCGCGGAGGCGGACCCGGCCCACGCCGCGGACTACCGTGCGAACGCCGCCGGCTACGCCGAGCGGATCGAGGCCGTGGGGCGCGAGCTCGCGGCGGAGGTCGACCAGGTCCCGGCCGGGTCGCGCGTCCTCGTGACGTGCGAGGGGGCGTTCTCCTACCTGGCCCGGGACGTCGGCCTCGACGAGAAGTTCCTGTGGCCCGTCAACGCCGACCAGCAGGGCACGCCCCAGCAGGTCGCCCGCGTCATCGACCACGTCCGCGACAACGACGTGCGCGCGGTGTTCTGCGAGACGACCGTCTCGGACTCCGCGCAGCGCCAGGTCGCCGCGGAGACGGGTGCCACGTACGCGGGCACGCTCTACGTCGACTCGCTCTCGCGGCCCGACGGCGACGTCTCCACCTACCTCGACCTGCTCGCCCACGACGCCCGCGTCATCAGCGCGGGTCTGCGGGGCGAGCCGTGAGCGGCGGTCGCGCGGTCCCGGGCGCGCCTGCGGCCGGCGCCCCCGCTGCGGCGGTCGCGGCACCCGCGCTCCACGTCTCCGGGCTCACGGTCCGCTACCGCGAGGTGCTCGCGCTCGAGGACGTCGCCCTGACGCTCGCCCCGGGCACCGTGACGGGGCTGATCGGAGCCAACGGCTCGGGGAAGTCGACGCTGTTCCGGTCCGTCATGGGCATGACGCGCGGCACGGGCGTGACGTGGACCGGAGACGTGCGCGTCTACGGCCGGGACGCGGACGCCGCCCGCAAGGACGGGCTCGTGGGGTACGTCCCGCAGTCCGAGGACGTGGACTGGGCGTTCCCGGTCGACGTGCGCGACGTCGTGACCATGGGGCGCTACGGCGGGATGGGGCCCACGCGTCGTGCCCGTGCCCAGGACCGCCGTGCCGTGGCGGACGCCCTGGACCGGGTGGGGCTCGCGGATCTCGCGCACCGCCAGATCGGCCGGCTGTCCGGCGGGCAGCGCAAGCGGGTCTTCGTCGCGCGCGCCATCGCGCAGGGCGCCCGGCTGCTGCTCCTCGACGAGCCGTTCGCGGGGGTCGACAAGGTCTCCGAGGCGCAGATCACCGCGGTCCTGCGAGGGCTCGCGGCATCGGGCTGCGCCGTCCTGGTCTCGACGCACGACCTCACGTCCCTGCCGGACCTGGTCGACGACGCGATCCTGCTCCAGCGCCGCGTCATCCTGACCGGGCCGCCCGACGTGGTGCTGCGCCCCGAGAACCTCGCCCGCACGTTCGGGATCGACCCGCTCGCCGCGAGCCGGGGCGAGGATGGCACAGGAGCAGCCCGGACGCCGCACGGCTCCGCCACGACCGAGGGAGCCACCCGATGAACCCGTTCGACCTGCTCGCCGCCGCGGGCGCGTGGCTCGCCGCGCCCCTCGAGTACGAGTTCGTGCAGCGGGCGCTGCTCGTCGCGGTCGTCGCGAGCGTCGTGTGCGCGCTCCTGAGCTGCTGGCTCATCATGATCGGCTGGTCGCTGCTCGGGGACGCGGTCTCGCACGCGGTCCTGCCCGGGGTCGTGCTGTCCTACATCGTGGGCGTGCCGTTCGCGCTGGGGGCGCTCGTGTTCGGGATCGGGGCGGTCGCGCTGATCGGGACGGTCCGGGACACGAGCCGGCTCAAGGAGGACGCGGCGATCGGCGTGGTCTTCACGACCCTCTTCGCGGTCGGGATCGTGCTCATCTCGGTCACGCCGAGCCAGATCGACCTGGGGCACATCCTGTTCGGCAACATGCTCGGCATCACGGACGCGGACCTGTGGCAGGTCGTGGTGCTCGGCGCGCTGACGACCGTGGTGCTCGTGCTCAAGCGGCGCGACCTGACGCTGTTCGCGTTCGACCCCGTGCACGCGCACGCCGTCGGGATCTCGCCGCGCCGGCTGTCCGCGCTGCTCCTGGGCTCTCTCGCGCTGACCGTGGTGGTCGCGCTCCAGGCGGTCGGGGTCGTGCTCGTGGTGGCCCTGGTCATCACGCCGGGCGCGACGGCCTACCTCCTGGTCGACCGCATGTCCCGCATGCTCGTGGTCGCGCCGGTCGTCGCGGTGGGGTGTGCCGTCGTCGGGATCTACGCGAGCTACTACCTGGACACGGCGAGCGCCGCGACGATCGTCGTGGCGCAGGGCGTGGTGTTCGCGGTCGCGTACGTCGTGCACCTGGCGCGCCGCCCGCGCGTCGGACAGGTCGCGGGCCCGACGGCGGAGCGCGAGCCCGCGGACCTCGTCGCGGGGTGACCCGGGCCGGCGAGGCGGACGGGGCGAGCGGTGCGGTGCGCGCCGCTCGGACGCCGGTCCGCACCTCGGTCCTTCCGGGGCCGGGCGGGGCCCGTGAAATAGAGTGAGCGCCGTGGACCATCCCCTCGACCTGACCTCCGTCGCCCAGGACTACCTCAAGGTGGTGTGGTCGGCGCAGGAGTGGTCCGACGAGCCGGTGACCACCAAGCTCCTCGCGGACCGGCTCGGCGTGGGGGCCTCGACCGTCTCGGAGACCGTGCGCCGCCTGTCGTCGCAGGGGCTCCTGGTGCACGCGCGCTACGGTGCGATCGAGCTCACGGACCTGGGGCGGTCGCACGCGGTCGCGATGGTCCGGCGGCACCGCATCCTCGAGACGTACCTGGTCTCGGAGCTGGGGTACTCGTGGGACGAGGTGCACGACGAGGCGGAGATCCTGGAGCACGCGGTCTCGGACCTCATGCTCGACCGCATCGACGCGCTCCTGGGCCACCCGACGCGTGACCCGCACGGCGACCCGATCCCGACGGCCTCTGGCCACGTCCCGCGCCCGGCGGCGATCCGGCTCTCGGAGCTCGACGCGGGGGCGTGCGCGGTGGTCGCGCGGATCTCGGACGCGGACCCGGACGTGCTGCGCTACCTCGCCGAGCTGGGGCTGGGCCTCGACGCCGAGGTCCGGGTGCACGAGCGGCGCGAGTACGCGGGCACCATGGCCATCACGTGGGGGAGCGACGAGAGCCCGGTCCTCCTGGGGCTGCCTGCGGCCTCGCGCGTGTGGGTCGTACCGCAGGCGCTCGTCGAGGACCCGACGCCGGTCTAGACTGGCGGTCTTCCCGCACCTGCTGCCGACGACGTCGGCGATGCGCTCGAATCGATTCGACAACTCCTCACCCTCGAAGGGGGCGCCTTGACCGTCGACAGCACCGGCCTGCCCGGGACGACCGACACCCGCACCGACGCGTCCGCCCCGCGGGGCCGCCGGGGGACCGGCCGCGACGGCCGACCGGACGCGCAGCGGACCGGCCGCCTCGCGCTGCTCGCGCTCGCCGTGGGCGGCTTCACGATCGGCACGACCGAGTTCGCGACCATGGGACTGCTGCCCGACATCGCGGCCGCGCTCGACGCGAGCATCCCCGTCACGGGGCACGCCATCACGGCCTACGCGGTCGGCGTCGTCGTCGGGGCGCCGCTGCTGACGGTGCTCGCCGCGCGCGTCTCGCGCAAGCGGCTCCTCGTCGCGCTCATGCTCGCCTACACGCTCGGCAACGTGCTCTCGGCCGCGGCTCCCAGCATCGAGTGGCTCATCGCCGGGCGCTTCCTCGCGGGCCTGCCGCACGGCGCCTTCTTCGGGGTCGGGGCAGCGGTCGGCGCGGCCGTCGCGGGACCCGGCCGCCGCGGGCACGCCGTGGCCATGATGATGACCGGGCTCACGGTGGCCAACGTCGTGGGCGTCCCGCTGTCGACGTTCGCGGGGCAGCAGCTCGGCTGGCGTGCGGCGTTCGTGCTCATCGGCGTCCTGGGTGCCGTCACGCTCGCCGCCCTGCTGCGCTGGGTCCCCGCGGGCGCGGGCGACACCGGGTCGAGCGTGAGCCAGGAGGTCGCGGCGCTGAAGAACGGCCCGCTGTGGATCAGCTTCGTGGGCGGCGCGGTCGGGTTCGGCGGCATGTTCGCCGTCTACTCCTACGTCGCACCCACCATGACCGGGGTCACGGGCCTCTCCGAGGGCGTCGTGCCCGTCGTCCTCGCGGTCTTCGGCCTCGGCATGACGCTCGGGACGATCGTCGGCGGGCGCCTCGCCGACAAGGACGTCCTGCGGACCGTGTGGATCGGCTTCGGCTCGACGGCCGCGGCGCTCGTGGCGTTCGCGCTCACGGGCCAGAGCCCCGTCCCGGCCGTCGCGTCCCTGTTCCTGCTGGGCGTGACCTCGCAGATCCTCGGCCTGGCCCTCCAGACCCGGCTCATGGACCTCTCACCGGGGGCGCCGTCGCTCGGGGCGGCGCTGTGCCACTCGGCGCTCAACGTCGGCAACGCCAACGGCGCGTTCCTCGGCGGGCTCGTCATCGCCGCGGGCTGGGGCTACCTCGACCTCGCCTGGACGGGCCTCGCGCTCACGCTCGCGGGCCTCGTCATCATCGTGCTGTTCGGGCGCAAGCGTGTGGCGCACGTCCGCGACGACGCGCCCGCACCGGAGCCTGTTCGCGCCCACTGAGCCCGTCGCCCGCTCGCCCCGAGGTGGGCCGTGGCCCGAGCGGCCCCGGGGCGCGCGGTCGGCGCGCAGGTCCAGCGTGCGGCCCGACGGCGCCCCTCGCCCGGGCGTCGTGCGCAGGTACCTACGGGCGTTTTCAGGCAAGCCTCAGACATCGCCGGTACCGTGGGCGCACCTGTGTGCCGGAAGTGCACGCGCAGACCTTCAGGAGCGGTTCGTGAGCGAGAGCCCCACCCGTCCTTCCCGCACCGGGCGCACCCCGGGCACCACGGCCGACACCGGCGTCGGCGACGCCCGCCACGCCCCGGTGCTGCCCGACGCCGACGCCAAGAACCTCACGTCCCGGACCCTCGGGTGGGTGCTCCTCGTCGCGGGCGCCGTCGGGCTGGTCGGCGCCGCCTGGCTCGCGATCGAGCGCTACCTCAAGCTCATCGACCCGGACCGCGTCGCGGCCTGCACGCTCAACCCGTTCCTCGACTGCGGCCCCGCGATGGCGTCCTGGCAGGGCGCGATCCTCGGGTTCCCCAACCCGTTCCTGGGCGTCGCCGCCTTCCCCGTGGTCATGACCGTCGGCGTCGTGCTCCTGACCGGCGCCCGTCTGCCGCGATGGTTCTGGCTCACGATGCTGGCCGTCACGACCGTCGCCATGGGGCTCATCCTGTTCCTCGTGTGGACGAGCCTCTACGTGCTCGTCGTGCTCTGCCCGTTCTGCATGGTCGTGTGGGCCGCGATGCTGCCGATCTTCTGGTACCAGCTCGTGCACGCGGTCCAGGAGAGGTACCTCCCGGCCCCCGAGGGGCTGCGACGACTCGTCGTCGACAACAAGGGCACGCTGCTCGCGGTCCTGTACGTGCTCCTCGTCGCCTGGGTCTTCCTCGAGATGGGCCCCACGATCGTCGAGTACCTCCAGACGGTCTGACCCGCGGGGGTCCTGCCGCCCGCACGACCGGTGCGGGCGGCGACCCTCCCGGCGCCGGTGGGCGGCGCCGTCGGGCCGGGGAGGAACGCGGCCGTCCAGCCGGGCACGCGCCTGCCCGGCGACGCCGCGCCGAACGGTAAACTCGCGGGGTGAGCACGCCTGAGAACCCCGCCCCCGAGAACCCCGCCGAGTCCGTGCCCGACGCCCCCGCGGCCTCGCTCGAGACGACCTCCCACCGCTACACGCCCGCCCTCGCGCAGGACATCGAGCTCAAGTGGCAGGACACGTGGGAGGAGCGGGGCACCTTCTGGGCGGCCAACCCCTCGGGTCACCTCACCGACGGTGACGGCCGGCACGCCGACGGCCGCTCGCCGTACTTCATCATGGACATGTTCCCGTACCCCTCGGGCGCGGGGCTGCACGTGGGCCACCCGCTCGGGTACATCGCGACCGACGTCGTGGGGCGCTTCCGCCGCATGTGCGGCGACAACGTCCTGCACGCGCTCGGCTACGACGCGTTCGGGCTGCCCGCCGAGCAGTACGCCGTCCAGACGGGCCAGCACCCCCGCGTGACGACCGAGGCGAACATCGCCAACATGCGCCGTCAGCTGCGCCGTCTGGGCCTGGGCCACGACCCGCGCCGCTCGTTCGCGACGATCGACCCCGAGTACATCCGCTGGACCCAGTGGATCTTCCTGCAGATCTTCGAGGCCTGGTACGACGAGGACGCCGTGCGCCCCGACGGCGGCACGGGCCGCGCGCGCCCCATCACCGAGCTCGAGGCCGAGTACGCCGCGGGCACGCGGGCCGTCCCCGGCCACCCCGAGGGCACGCGCTGGGAGGACCTCGACCGCGTCGCGCAGCGCGCCGTGATCGACCCCCAGCGCCTGGCCTACGTGTCCGAGTCGCCCGTGAACTGGGCCCCCGGCCTGGGCACCGTGCTCGCCAACGAGGAGGTCACCTCGGACGGCCGCTCCGAGCGCGGCAACTTCCCCGTGTTCCAGCGCAGCCTGCGCCAGTGGAACATGCGCATCACCGCGTACGCCGACCGCCTGGCCGACGACCTGGACCTCATCGACTGGCCGGAGAAGGTCAAGTCGATGCAGCGCAACTGGATCGGTCGCAGCGAGGGCGCGAACGTGCGCTTCGCGATCGAGGGCATCGGTGCCGCGGCCAGCCAGGACGTCGAGGTCTTCACGACGCGCCCGGACACCCTGTTCGGCGCGACGTTCCTGGTCGTCTCGCCCGAGCACCCCCTGCTCGACGAGGTCCCGGCCGAGTGGCCCGACGGCACGCGCGACGCCTGGACCGGCGGGCACGCGACCCCGATCGACGCCGTCGCGGCGTACCGCAAGGAGGCCGCTGCCAAGACCGCGGTCGAGCGCCAGGCCGACGCGGGCAAGAAGACCGGCGTCTTCACGGGCCACCTCGCCGTGAACCCCGTCAACGGCACCCTCATCCCGGTGTTCACCGCCGACTACGTCCTCATGGGCTACGGCACGGGCGCCATCATGGCCGTCCCCGGCGGCGACGAGCGCGACCACGCGTTCGCCGAGGCCTTCGAGCTGCCCGTGATCCGCACCGTCGCGGCCCCCGACGACCACGAGGGCGCCTGGACCGGCGACGGCCGGATCATCAACTCGTCCAACGACGAGATCTCGCTCGACGGCCTGAGCGTGCCCGACGCCAAGCGCGCCATGATCGAGTGGCTCGAGGCCAAGGGCATCGGCACCGGCACGGTCACCTACCGCCTGCGCGACTGGCTCTTCAGCCGCCAGCGCTACTGGGGCGAGCCGTTCCCCATCGTCTACGACGAGAACGACCAGCCCATCGCGCTGCCGGACTCGATGCTGCCCGTCAACCTCCCCGAGGTCCCCGACTACTCGCCGCGCACCTACGAGCCGGACGACGCCGACTCCTCGCCCGAGCCCCCGCTCGGCCGCAACGAGGACTGGGTCAACGTCACGCTCGACCTGGGCGACGGCCCCAAGACCTACCGCCGCGACACCAACACCATGCCCAACTGGGCCGGGTCCTGCTGGTACTACCTGCGCTACCTCGACCCCGCGGACACCGAGCACATGGCGGCCCCGGAGCTCGAGAAGTACTGGACCGGCCCCGGGCACAACGCCACGGCCGGCCCCGCGGGCGGCGTCGACCTGTACGTGGGCGGCGTCGAGCACGCCGTGCTGCACCTGCTCTACGCGCGGTTCTGGCACAAGGTGCTCCTGGACCTGGGGCACGTGACCAGCACCGAGCCCTTCCACAAGCTCTTCAACCAGGGGTACGTGCAGGCCTACGCGTTCCGCGACGAGCGCGAGCAGCCCGTCCCGGCCGACGAGGTCGAGGAGCACCAGGGACCCGACGGCGAGACGGTCTACACCTGGCAGGGCAAGCCCGTGACCCGTGAGTACGGGAAGATGGGCAAGTCGCTCAAGAACGTCGTGACGCCCGACGACATGTACGAGGCCTACGGCGCCGACACGTTCCGCGTGTACGAGATGTCCATGGGACCGCTCGACCTGTCGCGCCCCTGGGAGACGCGTGCCGTCGTCGGCTCGCAGCGCTTCCTCCAGCGGCTGTGGCGCAACGTCGTCAGCGAGAGCACCGGTGAGACGACCGTCTCGGACGAGCCCGCCGACGTCGCGACCCTGCGCCTGGTCCACCGGACCATCGCGGAGGTGCGCGTCGAGCTCGAGCACATGCGCTCCAACACGGCGATCGCCAAGCTCATCACGCTCAACAACCACCTCACGGGCCTGGACCGTGTGCCGCGCGAGGCGGTCGAGCCCCTGATCCTCATGGTCGCGCCCATCGCCCCGCACATCGCGGAAGAGCTGTGGTCGCGCCTGGGACACCCGCGGTCGCTGGCTCACGAGCCCTTCCCGGTCGCGCTCGACGAGTACCTGGTCGAGGACACCGTCACGTGCGTCGTGCAGGTCCAGGGCAAGGTCCGCAGCCGGCTCGAGGTCTCGCCCTCGATCGGCGAGGACGAGCTGCGCGAGTTGGCCCTGGCCGACGCGAACGTGCAGCGCACGCTCGACGGGCGGGGGATCCGCACGGTGATCGTGCGGGCGCCCAAGCTGGTGAACGTGGTGCCGGCCTGACGTTGCTCGCTCGAGTGCATGATTCGGCTGCGACACGCCCGGCGAGTCGCAGCCGAATCACGCACTCGACGGCTGGTTGTCCACAGATGACCGCAGGACTCACCCGTGGGCGCGCGGGAGGCGGCATCGTGGCGTCATGTCGAACCCTCAGGTGCCGGCCGTCGTGCTCCGCTCACGGGACGCCGCGAGCCACGGACTGACACGCCACGACCTCAGCAGGCCCTGGTGGGAGGCCCCGACCCGCGGCGTCCGCGTGCCGGTAGGCAGCATCGACGGCATCGCCGCTCGGTGCCGGGCCGCGCTCGAGATCCTGCCGGCCGCCGCGGCGTTCAGCCACGTCACGGCGCTGCGGCTGCTCGGGATCGAGGTGCCCTGGCGGCTGGACCGGTCGACCGCCGGGCCGGGTGGTGGACCGGGAGAGCGGCTGCACGTCGTCGTGCCGCGCCGAGAGCTGCGGCCGCAGCGTGAGGACCTGGTGGCTCACACCTGCACGCAACCTGCTCTCGCCGTCACGACGTGGCACGGGATACCGGTCACCACTCCGGCGCAGACGTGGCTGCACCTCTCGCACGGGCTGAGCGTGAACGAGCTGGTCGTCCTCGGAGACGCCATGACACGCCGGAAGGGGCCCGCGGCCTCGATCGTCGAGCTGCGCGGGCTCCTCGAGAGCACCCACAGGATGAGAGGGCTTGCCGCGGCACGGGCGGCGATCGGTCACGTCGTCGCCGGGACGGACTCCTCGATGGAGTCGCGGACCCGGATGATCCTCGTCGACGCAGGGCTGCCACGCCCTGAGGTCAACGTGCCCGCCCTGGACCGGGCAGGCTCCTTCCTCGCGCTCCCGGACATGTCCTACCCGGCGCTCCGGATCGCGATCGAGTACGACGGGGACGTCCACCGCACCGATCCGGGGACCTGGCAACGTGACGTCGAGCGCCGGCAGCGGCTGGAGGAGGCGGGCTGGTTGATCATCACCGTCACGGCCGACGACGTGATGCGACACCCCGGGCGCCTGATCCGACGGGTGCGGGCGGCCCTGGCTCGTTGAGTGCATGATTCGGCTGCGACACGCCTGGCGAGTCGCAGCCGAATCACGCACTCGACGGCAGCCGGGGAGTCTGCGTCCTACCGCCTCCGCGTCCCGAACACCGTCCGCGTGATCTCCCGGCCGAGCTGCGTCGCCATCGACCCCAGGAACTTGTCGAGCCCCGACGACGCGGTCGACTTCCGGGGCGCCGTCCGGGACCCGCCCCCGGAGCGCGCCGCGTCCCGTTCGAGCCTGGCGCGCATCTTCTCGAGCTCGGCGGACTCCTTCTTCGCCGCGCGGTCGGCCTCCTTCCGGGCGGCCTCCTGCTCCTTGGCGAGCTTCTCGGCGAGCTCGGCCTGCTCGGCCGCGGCCTGCTGCGCGGCGATGCGTGCCGTGAGCAGCTCGTACGCCGACTCGTTGTCGACCGCGACGGCGTACCGGGCGGCGAGCGGGGAGCCCGCCACGATCCCGTCGATCACGGCCTCGGGTGCGGGCTCCATCGAGGACCGGGGTGCCCGCACCCGTGTCCACGCGACCGGCGTCGGGGCACCCTTCTCGGTCAGCACCGTGACGACGGCCTCGCCAGTCCCGAGCGACTGCAGCAGCTGCTCCAGGTCGTAGGGAGACCTCGGGAACGTCCTCACGGCCGCTCGCAGCGCCGCGGCGTCGTCGGGCGTGAAGGCGCGCAGCGCGTGCTGGACCCGGTTGCCGAGCTGGGCCAGGACGTCGCGCGGGACGTCCTGGGGGCTCTGCGTCACGAAGAACACGCCGACGCCCTTGGACCGGATGAGCCGCACGGTCTGCACGACCTGCGCCACGAACTCCTTGGACGCGCCCGTGAACAGCAGGTGCGCCTCGTCGAAGAAGAACACGAGCTTGGGCTTGTCGAGGTCACCGACCTCGGGCAGGTCCTGGTACAGGTCGGCGAGCAGCCACATGAGGAAGGTCGAGAACAGTGCGGGCCGGTCCTGGACGGCAGGCAGCTCGAGCGCCGAGACGGTGCCGCGCCCGTCGGCCGCGACGCGCAGCAGCTCGGTCGTGTCGAACGCGGGCTCCCCGAAGAACACGTCCGCGCCCTGGGCCTGGAGCGTCACGATCTCGCGCAGGACGACCCCGGCTGTGGCCGCGGACAGCCCGCCGATGCCCTTGAGCTCGGCCTTGCCGTCGTCCGAGGTGAGGTAGGCGATGGTCGCCTGCAGGTCCTTGAGGTCGAGCAGCGCGAGGCCCTGCGTGTCGGCCCAGTGGAAGATCAGGCCCAGGCTCGACTCCTGCGTGTCGTTGAGCCCCAGCACCTTGGAGAGGAGCAGGGGCCCGAAGTCGCTCACGGTCGTCCGGATCGGGATGCCCTTGCCGAGCCCGCCGAGCGAGTAGAACTCGACCGGGTAGGTGGTCGGCTCCCAGTCCTGCCCGATGCTCGCGGTCCGGTCCAGGATCTTCTCGCCGCTCACCCCGGGCACCGCGAGCCCCGACAGGTCGCCCTTGACGTCCGCGACGAACGTCGGCACCCCGGCGTCGGACAGCCCTTCGGCCATGCCCTGCAGGGTCTTGGTCTTGCCCGTCCCGGTGGCCCCGGCGACGAGCCCGTGCCGGTTGAGCATCGCGAGCGAGAACCCGACCTGGACGTCGGCACGGGGCACGGGGTCACCGCTCCCGGTGGCTTCGAGCAGCGCCCCGAGCGCGAGCGTCCCGCCCTGGTAGGCGTAGCCCGCGGCGACCTCGGCGGCGTAACCGTCCAGGACGCCCGACGGCGGAGCGTCTGCGGGTGCGTCACGCACGGGGGGCTCCGGTGCGGGGGAGGTGCCGACGGTTCCGGCGGTGCCGACCGCTGCGGCCTCGGCCGCCTCGAGCGCGGCCTGTGCCGCGGCGGCCTTCGCCTCGGCCGCCTCGGCGGCTGCCTGTGCGGCGGCGGCCTTCAGGGCGGCGAGCTCTGCGGGGGACGGGGCTGCGTCGTCGGGCATGTCTCGGATCCTAGGGCGGCCCCCCGGTGCGCGCGCGGCGCAGGATGCGACGGCCCGCGCACGCCACGTAAGGTGTCCCGGAGATGAGTCCTGCGAAGCCCCCGGCAGTCCACGTCGTCACGGACTCGACCGCCTCCCTCCCCTCCGGTGACCACCCGGCCCTGTCCGTGGTGCCCCTGCACGTGCTGGTCGGCGAGGAGGCGTTCTTCGAGGGCGTCGAGATCTCGCCCGACGACGTCGCGCACCGGATCGGCGCAGGGGAGCGCGTGACGACCTCCCAGCCGACGCCGCACGCCCTGGTCTCGGCGTACGAGGCCGCGGCCCGTGCGGGGGCCCGGTCGATCGTCTCGATCCACCTGTCGGGCGACCTGTCGGGCACGGTGCACGCGGCCGCGCTCGCGGCGACTCGTTCCCCGGTGCCGGTGCGGGTCGTGGACTCGCGGACAGTGGCCATGGGGCTGGGCTTCGCGGCGCTGGCGGCCGCCGACGCCGCCGCGGCGGGGGCCACGCTCGACGAGGTCGCGCGCCGGGCGCTCGCGGTCGCGGACTCGAGCCGCGCGATCTTCATGGTCGACTCGCTCGACCACCTGCGCCGCGGTGGACGTCTGGGGGTCGCGGCCGCGACGCTGGGGACGGTGCTCGGGGTGCGCCCGCTGCTCGCGGTGCGGGACGGCCGCATCGAGGTGATCCAGAAGGTGCGGACGCGGTCCGCGGCCGTCGACCGGCTGATCCACGTCGCGGTCGACTCGGTCGGGCGGCGGGCAGAGCCCGAGCTCGCGGTGCACTTCCTGGGGGACGGCGCCGCGGCGACCGAGGTCGCCGACAGGCTGTGGGACACGACCGGTGTGCGGGCCGCGGTCACGCCCGTGAGCGCGGTCGTCGGGGCGCACGCGGGGCCCGGCGTGCTCGCGATCGTCGTGGCGGACCGCGCGCCGTAGGCCGTCCCGGGGTGCTGGCCGTGCACAGGCCGCCGCCCGTCGTTCCGGTCCACAGCAGGGCCCGTGAGCGCACCCGGGGTGCTGGCAGGGCGCCTAGCGTGCCCGCGTGACCTTCTCCCGGACGCTCCCCCCGACCGCCGACGACGACCGACCGGGTCCCGGTGACCGGCAGGGCGCCTGGCCGGTCGACACCGGCGGGGACCGGCTGCGGCGGCTGCGCACCGTGGCCTCGCCCCCGGCCCCGTCTCCCGACCCGGGCGGTCAGCACGGCGCCGTTCCGCCCGAGGGCGAGACGGTGACCCGGTGGCCGGGCGCGGAGGGCGTGGCGTCCCGGCGGGGCGACGCCCCGGGGCACCCCGACGCCGACCCGAGGGCCCCGCGTCCCGGGCCGGGCTGGGGCCACGACGGCGAGGCCGAACCGCCGGAGGATCCCCAGGTCGCGCGCGGCCCGCTGCACGCGGTCGCCGAGGCGTACACGGCCGCGAACGGTCACCCGACCTCGCACGCGGGATTCGAGCACGTGCCCGACGGCGGGCCTCGCCGGTGGTCCGTCGGTGCGCGGTCGGCGGTGGTCGCCGCGGTCGCGGTGCTGCTGCTCGCGGTCGGTGTGGGTGCGTGGGCGCTGGCCGACGGTGATGACCTGCGCCCCGTGGCGGTGCTCGGCGAGGCGGGTGCGCGACCCGTCGCCACCCCGGGCGGGGGGACGCCGCCGGGCGGTGCTGACCCCGACGCGCCCCCGACCGCCGACGTGCCCGGGGCGGGGCACGAGGCCGCGCCCGGGGCCGGCCCCGGGGACGGCGACGCAGCGTCCGTGGTGAGCGACGTCGTCGTGCACGTCGTGGGGGCCGTGGCCGCCCCCGGGCTCGTGACGGTGCCCGAGGGATCGCGCGTCGCCGACGCCCTGACCGCGGCAGGGGACGCCACGCCGGACGCCGACCTCGCCGGGGTCAACCTGGCACGGGAGGTCGTCGACGGCGAGCAGATCGTCGTCCCGAGGCCGGGGGAGGTAGTGGCCGCGGCCCCGGGACCCGCCTCCGGCGGCAACGAGGCGTCGACCGGACCCGTGGACCTCAACGCGGCCGACGAGGCCGCGCTCGACGCGCTGTCCGGGATCGGGCCCGTGCTCGCGGCCCGCATCGTCGAGTGGCGCGAGGCGAACGGCCCGTTCACGACCGTCGAGGAGCTCGGGGAGGTGAGCGGGATCGGGGACGCGCTGCTCGCGAGGCTGCGCGACCAGGTGCGGGTCTGACGTGCGGCGGGACGTGGCGGCTTCCCCGGGGCAGCCCTCGCCCGAGGCCGCCCGTGGTCCGCTCGACGGGTCCCGGCATCCCCCCGCCCCGGCCCGTCCTCCACGGACCACCGCGACCGACCTCCGGCTCGTGCCTGCGGCGCTCGCGTCCTGGGGCAGCGCGTGGTGGCTCACGGCAGCGGATGCACGGGCCGCCCTGGCGGGGACGGTGCTCGTCGCCGGGGTGCTGGTGTACGCCGGGTCGTGGCTGCTCGTCACCTCCCGCACGCGCCGGTCCTCGCACCACAGCACGCGCCGGTCCTCGCGCCGCGCGGCGGGGCGTGCGTGGCTCGGCCAGTGCGTTCTCGTCACGGGATGCGTGCTCGCGGTCCTGGCGGCAGGGTCGGTCCACCTGGTCGCGCGGGAGGCGGGCGGTGCCGCTGTCCTCGCTGCCCGGGGCGCGGCGGTCGAGGTCGTCGGGAAGGTCGTCGCGGAACCTGTCACGGTGGCGAACCCGTGGTCCGGCGCGGTGGACACCGTCCGGACGACCCTGACGCTGAGCGCCGTCCAGGGCCGCGGCGCCGCCGCTCCCGCCGGAGGGCATCTCGACGTCCTCGCCGACCTGACGTGGGGCGACGTCGCCTACGGCAGCGAGGTCCGCGCGTCGGGCACGCTCGCGCCTGCCGACGCCGGGGACAAGGCCACCGCGACACTCGTCGCGACCGGGCCACCGCTCGTGACGGCCCCGCCCGTGACGCCGCTGCGCGCCGTCAACGCGTTGCGGGCCGACCTGCTCACGGTCTCCGAGGGACTGCCCACGGATGCCCGTGCGCTGCTCCCGGGCGTCGCCGTGGGCGACACGTCGCGCATCGACGACGAGCTCGACGCAGCCCTCAGGACCACGGGTCTCACGCACGTGACCGCGGTCTCGGGCGGGCACTTCGCGATCGTCGTCGCGACCGTGACGGCGCTGTGCGCGGTGGCCCGCGCGCCCCGCGGTGTGCGCCTGGCCGTGACGGGCACCGTCATGGCGGGGTTCGTGCTGCTCGTCCACCCCGACCCGAGCGTGCTGCGCGCCGCTGCGATGGGGGTGGTCGGGCTCGTCGGGATCGGGCTGGGCAGGCCATCGCGCGCGCTCCCGGCGCTCGCGGCCGTCGTCGTGGTGCTGCTCGTCCTGGACCCGTGGCTCGCGCGCTCGTACGGGTTCGTCCTGTCGAGCGTCGCGACCGCGGCGCTGGTCGTGGGCACGCAGCCCGTGGCGCGGCGGCTCGCGCCGTGGATCGGCAAGGTGCCCGCGTTCGCGCTCGCGGTGCCGCTCACGGCCCAGCTCGCGTGCGCGCCGGTCCTGGTCCTGCTCGACCCGTCGGTCGCGACGTACGCCGTGCCGGCCAACCTCGTCGCGGCCCCCGCGCTCTTCCCGGCGACGGTTCTCGGGGTCCTCGCGACCCTGGTGGCGCCATGGTTCCCCGGCGGCGCGACGGTGCTCGCGTGGCCCGCGGGCCTCGCGGCCTGGTGGATCGCGGCCGTGGCGCGGTCCTTCGCGGGCCTGCCCGGGGCGCGGGTGCCGTGGCCCGGTGGTCCGGGCGGTGCCGTGGTCCTCGCGCTCGTGACCCTCGTCGCGCTCGTCCTGGTCTGGCGGTGGCGGTGGGTCGCGGGGCTGGTGGGGTGGCGGGTCGCGTGGAGCCGGGGGAGCGGGTGGCCGCACACCTGGCGGACGGCGGTGCGGGCGGGTCTCCGGGAGGCGTTCGCTGCCCGACGGCGCAGCGCGACCTTGCGCCTCGTCGCTGCCTGGGCGGTGGCCGCCGGCGTCGCGGCCTGGTGCGTGCTGCTCGCCTGGCCGCGCTGGATCGCGCCCGTCGGTCGCGACGTCCCTGCGGACTGGGTCGTGGCGGCGTGCGACGTCGGGCAGGGGGACGGGCTCGTGGTCCGCACGGGCGACGGCCGCGGGCTCGCGATCGACGTCGGGCCTGCGGGGGACGCCGCCGGGACCTGCCTCGACGAGCTGGGGATCGAACGGCTCGACCTGCTCGTGCTGACACACTTCCACGCCGACCACGTCGGCGGGCTCGCCGCCGTCCTCGACGGCCGCGAGGTGGACCGGGCGCTCGTGACCGGGCTCGGGGACCCGGCCGAGCAGGCAGGGTGGGTGCTCAGCGACCTCGCCGACCGCGGCATCCCGGTGGAGGTCGCGGCCGCCGGGGTCGGCGGAGTGCTCGGCGACGTCTCGTGGGAGGTGCTGCAGGCAGGGGAGGGGGACCGCGCGACACGGGGCACGGACGGGCGGCTCACGGTGGCTGAGGCCGACGGTGGGGCCAACGACGCGAGCGTGACCCTGCTCGTGACCACCCCTGCGCTCTCGCTCGTGGCGCTCGGCGACCTCGAGCTGCCGGGTCAGGAGTCGCTGGACCGGACGCTGCGGGCCCGCGCGGGCGGTGCCGCGGTCGACGTCGTCAAGGTGGCCCACCACGGGTCGCGCGTCCAGTCGGCGGGCCTCGCCGCGACGCTCAGTCCCGCGGTCGCGATCGTGAGCTCGGGCGAGAACACCTACGGTCACCCGACCGACGAGGCGCTCGACCTCTACAGGGGAGCAGGGGCGGCGATCCTGCGCACCGACCGGTGCGGCACGTTCGCGCTCGTGGAGCGTGCGGGGGAGCTCGCGGTCGCGGGCTGCGCGCAGGGGTGAGGACGAGGAGGTGTCGTGGACCGCCGAGCGGGGCCGGGCGGCTCCGACCGGTGGGCACCGACGACGCGACCACGGCCCTCCAAGGATGTGCTCTCGGTGGGTGGCCCGTGGGATCGTTGTGCCCATGGCTCCCGCTCCTTCCCGTTCCTCCGCCCGCCCGTCCGCGACGCTCGCCTGGAACGCTGTCGAGCTCGCGCCCGTGGTGCTGGTCCAGGGCCCGGAGGGCCTCCTCGCCGAGCGTGCGGTGGACTCCCTGCTGGAGCTGGCGCGGGCCCGGGACCCGGAGGCCGAGAAGTCGGAGATCGAGGCCGTGACGTACGAGTCCGGCATGCTGACGGTCGCCGCCAGCCCGTCGCTGTTCGGCGAGCCCAAGTTCGTGGTCGTGCGGGGTGCGGAGGCCGCGGCGGACGCACTCATCCCGGACGTCGTGGACTACGTCGCCTCGCCGGACCCGGAGACGACCGTCGTGATCGTTCACGGCGGCGGGGTCCGGGGCAAGAAGATGCTCGATGCGATCAGGGCGAGCGGTGCGCCGGTGGTGGCCTGCGAGGCGATCAAGAAGGACGCCGACAAGCTCTCGTTCGTCGCGGCCGAGTTCAGGGCCGCCGGTCGGCGCGCGGACGCCGGAGCCGTCAAGGCGCTCGTCGAGGCCCTGGGCAACGACCTGCGGGAGCTCGCGAGCGCGTGCGCCCAGCTCGTCGCGGACACCACGGGAACCATCGACGCCGCGACGGTCGACCGGTACTACGGCGGCCGGGTCGAGGCGACGGGCTTCCGCGTCGCCGACGCGGCCGTGGCCGGCAGGGCGGGCGAGGCGGTGTCCCTGCTGCGGCACGCGCTGTCGACCGGGGTGGATCCCGTGCCGCTCGTCGCGGTGCTCGCGATCAAGCTGCGCACGCTCGCGAAGGTCGCGGCGATGCGCGGCCGTGGCGGCGTCTCGGCCAAGGACCTGGGGCTCGCGCCGTGGCAGATCGACCGCGCCAAGAAGGACCTGTCGAGCTGGACGCCCGAGGGCCTCGCCGCCGCGATCACGGCGGTCGCCCAGGCGGACGCCGAGGTCAAGGGCGGCGGGCGCGACCCCGTGTTCGCGGTCGAGCGCGCGGTGCTGACGATCGCCGGGGCACACGGCTCGGGTCGCTGACGCACCCGCCGGGCGCCGGCCTGCGCCCCCTGCACGCCCACGCGCCGCCTGCCCCCGGACGCACGAGAGGCGCTGCCCCGTGGAGGGAGCAGCGCCTCTCGACGTTCACCGTGCTGCCCGAGGTGGATCAGGGGCGCACAAGCTCACGCGTGGAAGGGAGCGTCAGGCTCAGAGAGCGTTGACTGCCTTCGCGAGTGCCGACTTGCGGTTAGCAGCCTGGTTCTCGTGGATGACACCCTTGGAGACTGCCTTGTCGAGCTTCTTCGACGCGATGACGAGGGCGCTGGCAGCGGCCTCCTTGTCACCGGCGGCGACGGCCTCGCGAACGCGGCGAACGTTCGTCCGGAGCTCCGACTTGACGGCCTTGTTGCGCAGACGAGCCTTCTCGTTCGTCTTGATGCGCTTGATCTGAGACTTGATGTTTGCCACGTGTGGACTTTCTGGTGTGTTCGCCGAAGCGATCGAATAGGTCGTAGAGGGCGATTCCAGCTCCGGGACTGGGGGTGGGGAACCCTTGGAGAGGAGCTGGAACTGTGCCCGCCGACCTGGGCGGACACGCGACCACCAACACTACCAGCCGACCGTGCGAACAGCCAGAATCCTCAGACCTCGCCCATCTCGCGGATGATCGTCTCGAACGTCGACCGGTCCATGACGGCGCCCTCGCGGCGCACCGCACCGGGGTCGACGCGGATGACGCGGTCGAGGCGGACCTCGCTGTCCCGGCCGCGCGCGTCCCAGGGCCCGGAGCCGATGTCGAGCCAGCGCCGCCCCCAGCGCGCCTCGTCGGCAGCCTCGCGCGAGTGGTCCTTGCTCGAGAGCATGATCGCGAGCAGCCAGCCGCCGTCGCGCCCGACGAGCAGCACGGGCCGGTCCTTGCCCTGGGAGAAGTCCTCCTCGTAGGGCACCCAGGTCCACACGATCTCGCCGGGGTCCGGGTCGCCGTCGAGCTGCGGCGAGTACTCGGCCCGCACGCGACCGGTGAAGTCGCCCGGGTAGGTGCCGGCCTGCGCCCCGCGCGCAGTCGAGGTGCCCGCGGCCTGGTCTGCTCGGGCGACCGGCCTGGCCTGCGGTCCGGGCTTCGGCGCACGCGTGCCCGACGCCGGGGCGCCCGTCTGCGGGCGTGGCGCCACCCCGCGCGGGGTGTGCGACGCCGTCGGGCCGGAGGGCTTGCGGGACGCGCCCGAGCCGCCTCCCGACGCGCCGCCCGGGCGGGACGACCCGCCGAGCGCGCCGAGGATCGCGCGGGCCGCGTCCGTGAGCAGGGAGATCCACTTGTTCTGAGCCACGCCCGCAATCTACCGGGACGCGGCGGAGGGCAGGGTCGCGTCCGTGGGGCGTCCACGGCGGCGGCGCGTGAGCCTCGCGCGTGCGGGGTCGTGGGACAATGGTGGTTGCTGTCCGACCCTGCGCGCGGCGACCAGCGACCTGCCGGGCACGTCCTGGCGGCTCACGCTCCGTCGTCGAGCACCGATCCGCAGGGGCGGGCGCCGTCCGCCGCCCCGTCTTGACCCACCACAGGAGCGCACCCCCGTTGTCCCCGATCCCCAGCGCCCAGCTGAGCACCCGCATCCAGCCCGCGGCGACGCCGCCCGAGCTGCTGCGCAACTTCTGCATCATCGCGCACATCGACCACGGCAAGTCCACGCTGGCCGACCGCATGCTGCAGCTGACCGGCGTCGTCGACGCTCGCGCCATGCGCGCGCAGTACCTCGACCGCATGGACATCGAGCGCGAGCGCGGCATCACGATCAAGTCGCAGGCCGTGCGCATGCCGTGGGCGGTGCGGGAGGGGGACGACCCCGACGACACGTCCGCGCCGCTCGTGCCCTACGCCCTGAACATGATCGACACGCCCGGGCACGTCGACTTCACGTACGAGGTCTCGCGCTCGCTCGCCGCGTGCGAGGGTGCCGTGCTGCTCGTGGACGCCGCTCAGGGCATCGAGGCGCAGACCCTCGCGAACCTGTACCTCGCGATGGAGAACGACCTCGCGATCATCCCCGTGCTCAACAAGATCGACCTGCCGGCCGCTCAGCCGGAGAAGTACGCCGAGGAGATCGCGGGCCTCGTGGGCGTCGACCCGTCGACGGTCCTGAAGGTCTCCGGCAAGACCGGCATGGGGGTCACCGAGCTGCTCGACCGCATCGTCGAGGAGGTCCCGGCCCCGCAGGGCGACGCGGACGCCCCGGCGCGCGCCATGATCTTCGACTCGGTGTACGACACCTACCGCGGCGTCGTGACCTACGTGCGCGTGGTCGACGGGAACCTGAACCCGCGCGAGAAGATCGTGATGATGTCGACCAAGGCGACGCACGAGCTCCTCGAGATCGGCGTGAGCGCCCCGGAGCCGCACCCCACCAAGGGTCTCGGCGTGGGCGAGGTGGGCTACCTCATCACGGGCGTCAAGGACGTGCGCCAGTCCAAGGTCGGTGACACGGTCACCAACGCGGCCAAGCCGGCGACCGAGGCTCTCGGTGGCTACAGCGACCCCAAGCCCATGGTGTTCTCGGGCCTGTACCCGGTCGACGGCTCGGACTACCCCGTCCTGCGCGACGCGCTCGACAAGCTCAAGCTCAACGACGCGGCGCTCAACTACGAGCCCGAGACCTCGGTCGCGCTGGGCTTCGGCTTCCGCGTGGGCTTCCTGGGCCTGCTGCACCTGGAGATCGTGCGCGAGCGCCTCGAGCGCGAGTTCGACCTCGACCTCATCTCGACCGCCCCGAACGTGGTCTACGAGGTGACCCTCGAGGACCGCTCGGTCGTGACGGTGACGAACCCGAGCGAGTTCCCGGGGGGCAAGATCGGCGAGATCCGCGAACCCATCGTCAAGGCCACGATCCTGTGCCCGACCGAGTTCATCGGCGCGGTCATGGAGCTGTGCCAGGGCAAGCGCGGCGTGCTCGGCGGCATGGACCACCTGTCGCAGGAGCGGGTCGAGCTGCGGTACACCCTGCCGCTCGCGGAGATCGTGTTCGACTTCTTCGACCAGCTCAAGTCCCGGACGCGCGGGTACGCGTCGCTCGACTACGAGCCCTCTGGCGAGCAGGCCGCGGACCTGGTGAAGGTCGACATCCTGCTGCAGGGTGAGCACGTGGACGCGTTCAGCGCGATCGTGCACAAGGACAAGGCGTACGCGTACGGCGTCATGATGACGGCCAAGCTCAAGGAGCTCATCCCGCGCCAGCAGTTCGAGGTCCCCATCCAGGCGGCCGTGGGCGCGCGCGTGATCGCGCGCGAGACCATCCGCGCGATCCGCAAGGACGTGCTCGCCAAGTGCTACGGCGGCGACATCAGCCGCAAGCGCAAGCTGCTCGAGAAGCAGAAGGAGGGCAAGAAGCGCATGAAGACGATCGGTACGGTCGAGGTCCCCAAGGACGCGTTCATCGCGGCGCTGTCCTCCGACGGCGCGGGCAGCGGCGGCGGCAAGGACGCGAAGGACAAGTCCAAGAAGTGATGTGCTGCTCTTCTCGTGAGCGCGTGGTCCTCGAGGTGCTGGGGGCCGCGCGCTCCGCGTCGTCGGGGGTGCGGGCATGAGCCCGGCCCTCCCGGACGGGATCCCCGTGCCCGACGACGGCGCTCTCCCCGCATGGGTGGGTGCCGGTCCCGAGGGGGCGGGGTCGGACGACCACGCGGGTCGTGACTTCGGCGTCTACCTGCACGTGCCGTTCTGCACCGTCCGTTGCGGGTACTGCGACTTCAACACGTACACGGCGTCCGAGCTGGGCGGTGGCGCGAGCCAGGCGTCCTACGCCGACACCGCGCTGCGGGAGATCGAGCTCGCGGCGGGCGTCATGGAGCGTGCGGGCCTGGCCTCGCGCCCGGTGTCG
Organism: Oerskovia sp. 140933; assembly: GCF_059651515.1. NCBI lineage: Bacteria > Bacillati > Actinomycetota > Actinomycetes > Micrococcales > Cellulomonadaceae > Oerskovia > Oerskovia sp. 140933. Next base: position 92,309 of record NZ_JAMXIO010000002.1, on the reverse strand, counting down.
ACCGTGTTCGTGGGGGGTGGCACGCCGACGCTCCTGCCCGCCGGGGACCTGGGGCGCATGCTCGCGGGCGTGCGGGCCGCGTGGGGACTGGCCCCCGGCGCCGAGGTCACGACCGAGGCGAACCCGGACTCGGTGACCCCGGAGTCGCTCGCGCAGCTCGCGGAGGCGGGCTTCACCCGGGTGTCGTTCGGGATGCAGTCGGCCGTGCCGCGCGTGCTCGCGACGCTCGAGCGCACGCACGACCCGCGACGCATCCCCGACGTGGTGTGCTGGGCGCGCGAGGCGGGGCTCGCGGTCTCGCTCGACCTGATCTACGGGACCCCGGGCGAGAGCCTCGACGACTGGCGGACGAGCGTCGAGGCCGCGCTCGCCACGGGCGTCGACCACGTGTCGGCGTACGCGCTCGTGGTCGAGCAGGGGACCAAGATGGCCGCGCAGGTCCGCCGGGGGGACCTCTCGCTGCCGAGCGAGGACGACCAGGCGGAGAAGTACGAGCTCGCGGACGAGCTGCTGACCGCCGCCGGGCTCGAGTGGTACGAGGTGAGCAACTGGGCGCGGCGAGCCACGGGGGACGGCGCAGCGGCTGGACCGGATCCCGCCTTCACGTGTCGCCACAACCTGGCGTACTGGCGCGGCGAGGACTGGTGGGGGATCGGCCCCGGCGCGCACTCGTACATCGGTGGTGCCGCGAGCCGTACAGACCAGGCGCAGGTGTCCACGGACCGCCCCGGCCGACCGCAGGGCACCTCCGACGACCCGGCGGTGCCTGCACCGGGCGGCCGCGAAGGCGTGCGATGGTGGAACGTCAAGCACCCGCGGCGCTACGCGGCGCTGCTCGAGGCGGGCAAGAGCCCGGCGGCCGGTCGAGAGCTCCTCACGCCCGCCGAGGCCCACCTCGAGCGCGTCATGCTCGGGGTGCGGCTACGCGAAGGACTGGACCTGAGCGTCCTTTCCGAGGTGGGTCGCCGCAACGTGGCCGGCATGGTCGCGGCGGGCCTTCTCGACGGCAGGGCGGCCATCCGGGGCCGCGGGGTCCTGACCCTGCGGGGACGGTTGCTGGCAGACACGGTGGTGAGGGAGCTGACGGACGGGTGATGGTGGGACAGTCGGTTCCGACGCAGGTCGGAGCGGCCAGGACGTCGACCGAGCAGGTCGACGTGTGGCAACGACTGCAACCTGCCGGCCTGGCCGGCAGGGCCCTGCACGGTCCGCTCGCCAGGCCGTCGGCCCCTCGCCCGCGCGTCCCCGAGGGCGCGCCGTCACGCCCCTCACGACCGGTGCGCCCCACGGTCCGCTACCGGCGGATCGCGGGCCTGGACGGCCTGCGGGCCCTCGCGGTGCTCTCGGTCATGATCTTCCACTTCGCGCCCCGGCTGCTGCCCGGTGGGTTCGTGGGTGTCGACGTCTTCTTCGTGCTGTCGGGGTTCCTGATCACGACGCTCCTGGTCCGTGAGTACCGGGCGAGGCGCACCGTGTCGCTGGTGCGGTTCTGGGTGCGACGGGCGCGCAGGCTCCTGCCCGCGCTCGGCCTCGTCGTCGTGACCTGCACGGCCGCGGCTGCGCTCGTCGGGGGAGACCTCCTCGTGGGGATCGGGGCACAGGTCGCCGGTGCCGCCACGTTCACGAGCAACTGGGTCTACATCGCCGACGGCAGCACCTACTCCGGGGGGCTCGCGCCACAGATCTTCGCGAACCTGTGGTCCCTCGCGGTCGAGGAGCAGTTCTACCTCGTGTGGCCGCTCGCGGTCCTCGCGGCGCTCGCGCTGAGGATCACCCGCCGGCGCGCGCTGCTGCTGGCTGGAGCGCTCGCGGTCGCGTCCGCGGTCGCGATGGCCCTGGTCCACGCGCCGGGCACGGACCCCACCCGGGTCTACTACGGCACCGACACGCACCTGTTCGGACTCATGATCGGTGCCGCCCTGGCCTTCTGGCACCAGCGTCCGGGGCAGGCGACGCTCGTGCGGGACACGCCGCGGACGACGACGGCCGTGGGTGCCCGGCTCGTCGTGGGGGCCGGGATCCTCGGTGCCGCGGTGCTCCTGGTCGCGATGCTCCGGATGCCGTGGGACGACGACGTGACGTACCGCGGGGGACTCGTCCTCGTCTCGCTCGCGACCGCCGGCGTCATCAACCTGGTCCTGCACGCGCCGCGGCTCGGCAGCGTCCTCGACCGCGGTCCCTTCGGGTGGGTCGGCGCCCGCTCCTACGGCCTCTACCTGTGGCACTGGCCGGTCTTCGTCCTGGCGGCGGCGCTCGCCGGGGGCGGTGGGCTGTACGCGAGCCCCGGCCCGTGGGTGGCGATCTCCGCGACCCTCGTGACGTTCTGCGTCGCCGCGCTGTCGTACCGCTTCGTCGAGCGTCCCGTCCTGGGGCGAGGCTTCGTCGGCTATGCGCGCACGGTCAGGGCGTGGGTCCGACGAGGACGGACCGGTCGCAGCCCCCTGCCCGTGCACGGGTGGGTCACGGTCGCAGGTGCCGTGGCCGTGGTGGGGCTCGCCGTCTCCGGGGTCGTGCGCGCTCCGGCGACCTCCTCGGTCGAGGCGCAGATCCGCGCAGGGCAGGAGGTCGCGGCGACGACCCAGCAGCCGGGCGGCGCCACCCCACCGGCCCCGGTCCCCGAAGCGGCGCCCACGCCGGCAGCCCCCGCCGTGCCCGGACCGGTCGTCGCCCCGGTGCCCCCGACCGGCGACCAGGTGACGATCGTCGGCGACTCCGTCACCCTCGCGAGCGCCCCCGCCCTCGCGGCGGCTCTCCCGGGTGCCTTGATCGACGGCGCCGTGGCCCGGCAGATGAAGGATGCGGTGGGGATCGTCGACGCCGTCCGCGCGGCCGGGAACCTGCGGCCCTACGTCGTGCTCTCGCTCGGCACGAACAGCACGGTCAACTCCTCGACCATGGACCAGGTCCTCGCGGCCGTCGGGCCCGACCACACGGTCGTGCTCGTGACGGGCTACGCCGACCGGTCCTGGGTGCCCGCGACCAACGCCGAGATGGTGAGTGCCGCCCAGCGCGCCCCGAACGTCGTGGTCGCCGACTGGAGCGCCGCGATCTCGGCCCAGCCGACCCTCCTCGGGCCCGACGGCGTGCACCCCACCGGGGAGGGCACGTCGCTCTACGCGCAGGTCGTCGTCGACGGTCTCGCCCGGGCCGCTGGGCTCGGCGCTCCCTAGCCCGACGGCGACGCGCGAGGAGGCACCTGGCGGCGCGCTCCACGCCGGCCCACCGACCCGTTGCTCGTGTGGCGGAAATCGCTCGGCAGCCCCATCGTTGGAAGCGGCAGGTGAAATGTTCCATCGTCACAGCGCGTCCACAGTGCGGCACGCCGCACCCGACGACCCGGGGGATTCCAGATGAGCGACAGCACCGCAGGCGGGCCGCCGCCGGAAGAGAACGAGCCGACGCCTCAGAACCCGTACGCGAGCTCGCCGGACCCCGGCGCGCAGCCACCGCAGCAGCCGCCGGCCCAGCAACCGCCGGCCCAGCCTGCTCAGCCACCGCAGCAACCGCCGGCCCAGCCTGCTCAGCCACCGCAGCAACCGCCGGCCCAGCCTGCCCAGCCACCGCAGCAACCGCCGGCCCAGCCCGCCCAGCCGCCGCCCGCCCAGCCCGGCCCGCCGGCCGCGCCCCCTTACGGCGCCCCGACGCCGCCCCCGGGCGCGCCCACCTACGGCGCTCCTGCGGGCGGGCAGCAACCGCCCTACCCGCCGCCCGGTGGCTACCCGCCGCCCGGTGGCTACCCGCCGCCCGGTGGCTACCCGCCGTCGGGTGCCGCCTACCCGCCGCCCGGACAGCCCGCCTACGCCGGGGCGGCCCCGTTCCAGGTCGGTGACGCGATCGCGTTCGGGTGGAGGAAGTTCTGGGCCAACCCGTGGCCCTGGATCCTCGCCGCGCTGATCTTCCTGGTGATCAATGCGCTGTTCAACTGGATCTCGGGCGGGTTCGACCGCTTCACGGACTACCGCACCGACGGATGGTCGGACACGAGCATGGCCGAGGCCCTCGGGCTGAGCTTCGTCAGCATCCTGCTCACGATCGTGGGCGTGATCATCAGCTATCTGATCGCCGCCTTCTACTCGCGGGGCGCCCTCGACGAGACCCAGGGGCGCAAGCCCGACGTCTCGGCGTTCTTCCGGATCGCCAACGTGGGCAACGTCCTGCTGGCGGCGTTCCTCGTCGCGGTCATGACGATCATCGGCTTCTTCCTGTGCATCCTGCCCGGGATCGCGGTCGCGATCTTCTCGGCCTTCGTCTACTACTTCACGCTCGACAAGGAGCAGGACGCGATCACCGCGATCAAGTCCAGCTGGTCGCTCGTCGCCAAGAACTTCGGGTCGGTCTTCCTGCTGCTCCTCGCGCTGTTCGGGATCAACATCGTGGGATTGCTGGTGTGCTTCGTCGGCCTGCTGGTCACGATCCCGCTGTCCTACATCGCCGTCGCCTACGCCTACCGGCGGCTGGTGGGCGAGCAGCCCGTCTGACCCTTCGACCGAGCACGCGCGACGGGCCGCGCCCCTCCCCGGACGGGAGGGCGCGGCCCGTCGTCGCGGGCCTGCAGCGGTCGCGGCGTCCCGGGGAGCCGGAGCAGCCCCCTGGGGAGCGCGCCGTCGCAGCGCGGAACCGCTGGCCCCCGGCGCACCGTACCCACTAGCGTGAGCGGTTCGGTCCGCCCGTCGCGGTCCGGTCCGTTCCCAGAGAGGCCCCGATGAGCAGCCAGAACCCTTCCGACCAGGTCCCTGACTACGGGCAGTACGTCCCGCCGGCGGGGCAGAACGGCGCGCCAGGACAGCCCGGGCATCCTGGCGGGGCCGGACCCCAGCAGCCGTACGGGCCGCCCGCCGGGCAGCCGGGCTACGAGGGCCAGTACCCGCCCCCGGGCTACCAGCCGGCGTCGGCCAGGCCGCTCTCGCCCGCCGACACCAGGACGTGGGCCGGGCTGTCGCACCTCCTGGGTGGCATCCTCGGGTTCCTCGCGCCGCTCGTGATCTGGCTCGTCCTGCGTGAGCGCAGCCACGTCGTGGAGGCCGAGGCCAAGAAGGCGCTCAACTTCCAGATCCTCGTGACGATCGTCCTGATCGCCGCGAACATCGTGCTGCCCGGCTTCCTCGAGGGGCTCGTGGTCTTCGGGGTGTGGGTCACGTCCCTCGTGCTCGGGATCCTCAACTTCCAGGCGTTCAACAACGGTCGCGAGACCTCGTACCCGGTCGACGTGAAGATCGTGAAGTAGGGCCCCGTCGCACGCCGCGAGGGGCGCACCGGGACGCCCGGGGCGCCCCTCGCGGCGTCCGGGCTCAGTCCGCGGTCACGAAGTCGATGAGTTCCTCGACACGCCCCAGGAGCGAGGGCTCCAGGTCGGCGTAGGTGCGCACGGTCCCGAGGATGCGCTGCCAGCCGCGGGCGACGTCTGCCTGCTCGGCCGAGGGCCACCCGAGCTCGCGCAGGATCCCGCGCTTCCACTCGGTGCCGCGCTCGATCACGGGCCAGGCGTCGAGGCCGACGCGCTCGGGGCGCACCGCCTGCCACACGTCGACGTACGGGTGCCCCAGGACCATGACCGTGCCGGACCGCACGCCCTTGAGCGCTTCCGCGACGAGGCGCGTCTCCTTGCTGCCGGGGACCAGGTGGTCGACGAGCACGCCCACCTTGCGCTCCGCCGTCGGGCTGAAGTCCTTGAGGGCCTCCGCGAGGTTGTCGACGCCGTCGAGGAGCTCGACCACGACCCCCTCGATGCGCAGGTCGTCGCCCCAGACCTTCTCCACGAGCTCGGCGTCGTGCTTGCCCTCGACCCAGATGCGGCTGCCGCGCGCGACGCGCGCCCGGACGTTCGCGACCGCGCGCGAGCCCGACGCGGTGCGCGTCGGGGCGACGGGGGCCGTCGAGGTCACCGGGGCGGTCAGCTCGACGGGCTCGCCGTCGACCCAGAAGCCCGGGCCGAGCGGGAAGGTGCGCGTGCGCCGTGCACGGTCCTCGAGGACGACGACGTGCATGCCGCCGGACTTCTCGACGCGGACCACCGCACCGACCCAGCCGGTCTCGACGTCCTCGACGACGAGGCCGCGCTCGGCGGGCTGGGGGCGGGAGACCGGGCGCCGACGGTGGGGGACCGGGGCGGGGGTCGCGCTGGACAGGACGTCGGAACCGTAGCGATCGAAGCTCACCGACGTCACCCTAGGCGCTGGGGGCGCCCGCGCCCGGGAGGGGCGCGCGGCGAGGCACCGGGTGGGGGCGATCGGTCGGGCGACGCGGCGCATCCCGGCGCCCTCGCCGGGTGCCCCCGCACCCGCCGTGATACGACTGGCCGGTGAGCACTTCGACCGGACAGGCCGCACCGGACGCCCAGCGGTGGCGCGTCCTGGGGCTGTGCCTCGCGGTCGGGTTCATCACCATGCTCGACGTGTCGATCGTCAACGTCGCGCTCCCGTCGATCGAGAAGGCGCTCGACGCCGGGCCCACCGCGCTGCAGCTCATCGTCGCGGGCTACACCCTGGCGTTCGGGCTCGCGCTCGTGCCGGCCGGGCGCCTGGGAGACGCGGGCGGGCGCCGCACGCTGTTCATCGTCGGTCTCGTCGGCTTCGCGCTCACGAGCCTCGCGGCGGGCCTGGCGCCGTCGGACGAGTGGCTCGCGATCGCCCGGCTCCTGCAAGGGCTGAGCGCCGGCCTGCTCAACCCGCAGGTCATCGGGCTCATCCAGCAGATGTTCTCGGGGTACGAGCGCGGCAAGGCGTTCGGCATGTTCGGTGCGACGATCGGCGTCTCGACGGCCCTGGGGCCGCTCCTGGGCGGCCTCATCATCCAGGCCGCGGGCGAGGAGAACGGGTGGCGCTGGATCTTCGGGATCAACGTGCCGATCATCGCGGTCGTGCTGCCGCTCGCGCTCCGCTTCCTGCCGGCGAGCGTGCGCAGGCCGGGGCCGCGCCGCCTCGACCCCGTCGGGCTGGTCCTCATCGCGGTCGCGACGGTCGCGGTCATGCTCCCGTTCGTCACGACGTCCGGCCAGGGCGACGACCCGACGCGGTGGTGGTGGCTCGCGCTCGGCCTCCTCGCGATCGGCGCGACGATCCTCTGGGAGCGGCGCTACCAGCGCACCACGGGCGCCTCGGTCCTGGACCCCCGGGTCCTGTCGCTCACGTCGTTCCGCAACGGCACCCTGCTCGGCATCACGTACTTCGCGGGCTTCACGGGGATCTTCCTGGTCGCGACCCTGTACCTCCAGAACGACCTGCAGTTCACGCCTCTGCACGCGGGGCTCATCGGCATGCCGTTCGCGATCGCGTCGGGCGTCGCGTCCTGGCTCGCGGGGCGCGGCGTCGCACGGTGGGGGAGACCGCTCGTGGTCGCGGGCCTGGTCGTGGTGCTCCTGGGCCTGGGCGGCGTGATCCTCGCGATCCGCGCCTCGGGCGACGCGCGGGCCCCCGCGGGGTGGGGCATCGCCCTGACCATGATGATCACCGGCATCGGCAGCGGGACCGTCATCTCCCCGAACCAGACGCTGACCCTCGCGCGCGTGCCGCTCGACCTCGCCGGGGTCGCGGGCAGCATGCTCCAGCTCGGTCAGCGCGTGGGCTCTGCCATGGGGATCGCCGTCGTGCTCTCGACCTACTACGCGCTCAAGGCGGGCGGCTCGACCGGGGCGGTCGCGGCGAGCACCGCGATGCTCATCACGGTCGGTCTCGTGTCCGTGTCGCTCGTGGTCGCGCTCGTGGACCTGCGGGCGCGGTCGCACGGCGAGGTCTCCTCGACGCTCTGAGGGGCGCCGTCGCCTGCCGCGACGGACGAACGACAGGCCCGACGGCGGAGCATGGGCCTGCGCGGTCGGGGCGCCTCCACGCCGCCGCCCGAGGCGCTTCCGCAGACCCCGTGAGGAGCCTGTGGAGGCCGCCCCGAACCTCTCGCTCGACCGCGTAGAATTAGCACTCGACGGTGGAGAGTGCGAGACACGCGACGATCGGCAGGAGGTGGTCATGAGCGAGGAACGACGGCTCGATGTGCTGCGCGCGATCGTCGAGGACTACGTCCTCACCAGGGAACCGGTGGGTTCGCGGGTCCTGGCCGAGCGGCACCGCCTGGGCGTGTCCCCGGCCACGATCCGCAACGACATGGCTGCCCTCGAGGAGGAGGGGTACATCGCCCAGCCCCACACCTCGGCCGGGCGCATCCCCACGGACAAGGGCTACCGCTTGTTCGTCGACAAGCTCTCGACGGTCAAGCCGCTGTCGCCCCCGGAACGTCGGGCGATCGAGACCTTCCTGTCGGAGGCCGTCGACCTCGACGACGTCGTGACGCGCGCCGGGCGCCTCCTCGCGCAGCTCACGGGCCAGGTGGCCGTGGTCCAGTACCCCTCGCTGCGGCGCTCGGGCCTGCGGCACCTCGAGCTCGTGCCGGTCGGTGACCGTCGCCTGCTCGTCGTCATCATCACGGACACGGGTCGGGTCGAGCAGCGCACCCTGGAGGTCGCGGCCGCGCCGGACGACGCCACGCTGGCCGAGCTGCGCTCGCGGCTCAACGCCGTCGCTGCGGGCAAGCGGCTCGCGGAGCTCGGCAAGGGCTTCGCCGAGATCGCGGAGACGGTCCGCCCGGAGCACCAGGACCTCGCCCGGTCGCTCGCACAGCTCGTCGAGGAGACGCTCGCGGAGGAGTCGGAGGAGCGCATCGTGCTCGCGGGCACCGCGAACCTCGCCCGCGTCGGGATGCGGTTCGAGCACGCCCTGCGCCCGGTCCTCGAGGCGCTCGAGGAACAAGTCGTGCTCCTCGGGTTGTTGACCGAGATGGCCGCGGAGTCCGGTGTGAGCGTGCGGATCGGTCACGAGACGCAGCTCGAGGGGCTCGCGGAAACGTCGGTCGTGACGAGCGGATACGGTAACGAGGGTGACTCGGTCGCGCTGATCGGCTCGATCGGGCCGACCCGCATGGACTACCCCGGGACGATCGCCTCGGTCCGCGCGGTCGCGCGATACCTGTCGCGCGTCCTGACCTCATGAGCACGGTTCTTGCGCCGGCGGTCGCTGTGCCGGGTCCTCGGACCCCGGTCACCGCCGCACGGTGTTGTCGGAAGTCGCCGATCCAGGATCGGCGTGCGCTAGTAGAGAGTGACCTGTGAGCGACTACTACCAGATCCTGGGCGTGCCCCGGGACGCGAGCCAGGACCAGATCAAGAAGGCCTACCGCAAGCTGGCCCGTGAGCTGCACCCTGACGTCGCGGGCGAGGCCGCGGAGGACAAGTTCAAGGACGTGTCCCGCGCCTACGAGGTGCTGTCCAGCCCGGACAAGCGTCAGCAGTACGACATGGGCTCCGACCCGTCGGCCGCGGGCGGCGGCATGGGTGGCGGCTTCGGCTTCCAGGACATCTTCGAGACCTTCTTCGGCGGTGGCCAGGCGCAGTCGGGACCCATCCCGCGCGCGCGCCGCGGCCAGGACGCCCTGGTGCGGCTCGACATCGACCTCTCCGAGGCCACGTTCGGCGCTCGACGCGAGCTCCAGGTCGACACGGCAGTGATCTGCGGCACCTGCTCGGGCTCGTGCTGCCGTCCCGGCACGTCGCCCCGCACCTGTGACGTGTGCAACGGTCGTGGCACGGTCCAACGCGTGGCCCGCTCCTTCCTCGGGCAGGTCATGACGACGGCCCCCTGCGCCGCCTGCCAGGGCTTCGGCACGGTCATCCCCGAGCCCTGCGCCGAGTGCGCGGGCGAGGGGCGCGTGCGCAGCCGCCGCACCCTGACGGTCAACGTCCCCGCGGGCGTGGACACGGGCACCCGGATCAAGCTCACCTCGCAGGGCGAGGTCGGCCCCGCGGGCGGCCCCGCAGGCGACCTGTACGTCGAGATCCGCGAGCGCAACCACGAGATCTTCGTGCGTCGCGGCGACGACCTGCACTGCACGCTCCAGGTGCCCATGACCGCTGCGGCCCTCGGGACGGTCCTCGAGCTCGAGACCCTCGACGGTCCGCAGGAGATCGACCTGCGCCCCGGCACGCAGCCCGGTCAGATCGTCACGCTCAAGAACCTGGGTGTCGGCCACCTGCACACCGGCGGTCGCGGAGACCTCAACGTGCACGTCGAGGTCCAGGTCCCCACGGGCCTCGACGAGGAGCAGGAGGAGCTGCTGCGCTCCCTCGCGAAGGCTCGTGGCGAGGAGCGCCCGGACCCGCGCCTGTCGGCCGCGCACCCGGGAGTCTTCTCCCGCCTGCGCGACAAGCTGTCGGGGCGCTGAGTGAGCGCGCCGGTCTTCCTCGCCGAGGCGAGCGGCTCGTCGGAGGGCGGGGCCGGGGGCGGTCTCTCCGGCTTCCCCGTGGGCTCGCTCTACGTGCTCGACGGCGCCGAGGGGCGGCACGCGGGCGTCGTCCAGCGTCGGGCCGTCGGTGAGGACATCGACGTCGTGGACGGCGAGGGGCTGCGCCTGCGGTGCACCATCGAGGCCGTCGCAGGTCCCGGGGTCAGCCTGCGGGTCCGCGAGGTCGTCCAGGAGCCGGCTCCCGACGTCGTCGTGACGCTGGTCCAGGCGCTCGCCAAGGGCGACCGGGACGAGATGGCGATCGAGGCGGCGACCGAGGTCGGCGCCGACGCCGTCGTCCCGTGGCAGGCCGAGCGGTCGATCGTCGTGTGGCGCGGCGACCGTGCGGCGAAGTCGCGCGCCCGCTGGCTCGCGACGGTCCGCGCCGCGACCAAGCAGGCGCGTCGCGCACGGCTGCCACGCGTCGATCTCGCGATCGACACCCGGGGGCTCGTCGACCGCACCCGTCAGGTCGTCGAGGCGGGCGGTGCCGTGATCGTGCTGCACGAGGAGGCGCTCGTCCCCCTCGCCGAGGTGCCCCTGCCCTCGCCCGGCGACCCCGCCGCGGCGTCGAGCCATGCGCCCGAGGTGCTCGTCGTCGTCGGGCCCGAGGGCGGGATCTCCGAGCGGGAGGTCGAGGCGCTCACCGAGGCCGGGGCGCGCACCGCCCGCCTCGGGCCCCACGTGCTGCGGACCTCGACCGCGGGGCCCGTCGCGATCGCGATGCTCGTCCAGCGGCTCGGCCGGTGGGACGGGGCGGACGAGGGACGGTGACGTCCGCTGACCCCGCCGGCCCGCCCGCACCCCGGGCCGCGGCCCGGGGGCGGGGGTAGCCTGCCGTCATGACCAGCAACGACACCGCTCACCCGACCGACCCGGACTGCCTGTTCTGCAAGATCGTCGCCGGGGACAGCCCGGCGACGATCGTCGCGGCCACGGACCAGGCCGTGGCGTTCAAGGACATCAACCCGCAGGCGCCGCTCCACGTGCTCGTCGTCCCGCGCGCGCACCACGGGGACATCGCGCAGCTCGCCGCCGCCGACCCCGACCTCCTCGCGGGGGTCGTGGCGCTGGCCGACGAGATCGCGAGCGAGCAGGCCGACGGGCAGTTCCGGCTGATCTTCAACTCCGGGCCGCGCGCCGGGCAGAGCGTCTTCCACGTCCACGGGCACGTCATCGGCGGCAAGGAGCTGGGCTGGACCCCTGCCTGACCGTGGGCCGTCCGCCCGCCCCGTCCGTCGAGCCGCCGGGTGGGGCGGGTATTCGCCCTGACCCGGCGGTGCGTGCTCGATATCATGGACGCACCACGAACCACACAGACCTTCCGAAGGAGTGCCTCGGCGCAAGCCGGCTCATGCCATCCTCGACACCGCCCCCACCGAACGGCCCAGCGACGCCCGGCTCCGGAGGCCTCTCCCGCGACCAGGAGCGCGCCCGCACCGGACGGGCCGACGGGACCGGTGGCCTGGAACCGCCGGCCCACCACCCGGGAGCACGGGTCGAGCACCGCATCGTCGTCCCGGCCCACGTGCCCATGGTGGACCTGCTCGGCAGCGGCGACGTCGTGCTGCGTGCGATCGAGGCCGGTTTCCCCACGATCGACGTGCACGCCCGTGGCAACGAGCTCGCGGTGACCGGCCCCGCGGGCGACGTCGCGCTCGCCTCGCGGCTCCTCGACGAGCTCGTCGAGGTCGTCGAGTCCGGGACGCGCCTGACGCCCGACGTCGTGACCCGCTCGGTCGCGATGCTGACCGCGGCGACCGCGACCCGGCCGGCCGAGGTCCTCACGTTCAACATCCTCTCGAGCCGGGGCCGGACCATCCGGCCCAAGACCGTGGGGCAGAAGCGTTACGTCGACGCGATCGACGCGAGCACCGTGACGTTCGGGATCGGACCGGCGGGCACCGGCAAGACGTACCTCGCCATGGCCAAGGCCGTGCAGGCTCTCCAGGCCAAGCAGGTCAGCCGCATCGTGCTGACCCGCCCCGCCGTCGAGGCGGGGGAGCGGCTCGGGTTCCTGCCCGGCTCGCTCTCGGAGAAGATCGACCCGTACCTGCGCCCGCTCTACGACGCGCTGCACGACATGATCGACCCCGAGTCGATCCCCAAGCTCATCGAGTCCGGGACGATCGAGGTCGCGCCGCTGGCATACATGCGCGGTCGCACCCTCAACGACGCCTTCATCATCCTCGACGAGGCGCAGAACACCTCGACCGAGCAGATGAAGATGTTCCTCACCCGCCTCGGGTTCGGGTCCAAGATGGTCATCACGGGCGACGTCACGCAGGTCGACCTCCCCGGTGGCACACCGTCCGGGCTGCGGGTCATCGAGGACGTCCTGACCGGGGTCGACGACGTCGAGTTCTGCCGCCTGACCTCGACCGACGTCGTCCGGCACCGCCTCGTGAGCGACATCATCGACGCGTACGCGCGCTGGGACGTGAGCACCGCCCGCCCGGCCCGGGACGGCGGCGGGCACGCGCACGGCGCGGGCAGGGGCGGGGCGCCCCGACGCGATCGACCACGAGACCAACGAGACCAACGAGAGCAAGGGGCACGCTGATGAGCGTCGAGATCAACAACGAGTCCGGCTACGAGGTCGACGAGGCGGAGTTCGCCGCCCTCGCGCGCTACGTCCTGGACGCCATGCACGTGCACCCGCAGAGCGAGCTCGGCATCCGGTTCGTCGAGTCCGACGTCATGTCCGAGCTGCACGTGCGCTGGATGGACGAGCCCGGGCCCACGGACGTGCTGTCCTTCCCCATGGACGAGCTCCGTCCCGGGCGTGACGGCGACGTGACGCCCGCGGGCGAGCTCGGAGACATCGTGCTCTGCCCCGAGGTCGCCGCGCAGCAGGCCGTGACGGCGGGCCACTCGACGACCGAGGAGATGCTCCTGCTCACGACGCACGGCATCCTCCACCTGCTGGGCTACGACCACGCGGAGCCCGAGGAGGAGAAGGAGATGTTCGCCCTGCAGCGCAAGCTCCTCCTGACCTTCCTCGCCAGCCGATGACCGAGGTCCCCGTCGCGCTGCTGCTCGTCCTCGCGGTCGTGGGCGTGATCCTCGCGGGCGCCCTCGGCGCGGGCGAGGCCGCGGTCATGCGGGTCACGCGCGCTGCCGTCACCGAGGCGGCCGCCGAGGCAGAGGCCGGGACGTCGGGCTCCGGCGGAGGACCTGCCGGTCCGCTGCCGCCTCGCGTGGTCCGGGTGCGCCGGGTCCAGGCGCTGACCGAGGACCCGCCGCACACCGCGGCGGCTCTCGCGTTCCTGCGCGTGGTCGCCGAGATGCTCGCGGCGGCCTGCGTGACGCTGCTCGTCTCGGCGTGGCTCGACGACTGGTGGCAGGCGCTGCTCGGGGCCCTGCTCTTCGTCGTGCTCGTCGCCCTGGTCTTCGCGCGGGTCGCTCCGCGTGCCCTCGGGCGCCAGCATCCCGTGCGGGTTCTCCTGACGCTCTCTGGCGTCCTGACTCCCGCGGTGCTCCTCACGGGGTGGCTCGTGCGGTTCAGGGGGGCGAAGGACGACGCGGACGGCCCCCACGAGCGCGAGCTCCAGGACATGGTCGACCGGGTGAACGAGTCGGAGATCATCGAGGAGGAGGAGCGCGAGATGATCCGCTCCGTCTTCGAGCTCGGCGACACCCTCACGCGCGAGGTCATGGTCCCGCGCACCGACATGATCACGACCCCCGCCTCGACGCCGCTGTCCAAGGCGCTGGCCCTGTTCCTTCGCTCGGGCTTCTCGCGCCTGCCCGTGACGGGGACGTCGGTCGACGACCTCGTGGGCGTCGTGTACTTCAAGGACGTCGTGAAGGTCGTGCACGGCTCGCCCGAGGCCGCGTCGCGCCGCGTCGCCGACGTCGCACGGCCCGCGATCTTCGTGCCCGAGTCCAAGCCGGTCGACGACCTGCTGCGCGAGATGCAGGCCTCCGCCTCGCACATCGCGATGGTCGTGGACGAGTACGGCGGCGTCGCGGGGCTCGTGACGATCGAGGACGCGCTCGAGGAGATCGTGGGCGAGCTGACGGACGAGCACGACCGGTCGGGGCCCGAGGTCGAGGACCTGGGCGACGGGACCTTCCGGGTCCCTGCGCGCCTTCCGCTCGACGAGCTGGGCGAGCTCTTCGACCTCGACATCGAGGACGACGACGTGGACACGGTCGGCGGCCTGCTCTCCAAGGCGCTCGGCAAGGTCCCCCTCCCGGGGTCGACGGCCGAGGCCCAGGGCGTGCACATGACGGGCGAGCGGGTCGAGGGGCGACGCAAGCAGCTCGCGACCGTGCTCGTGCGCGCCGTGAGCACCGAGGTCCCCGACCACCCCGAGGCGCCGTCGGGTACAGAGACCGACAGGCGCGAGCGCGCCGAGCCGCGCGACCGCGGCTCCAGAGACCGACAGACGACCCCCGAGCGCGCGGAGCGTGCCGGGCGGACCAGTGACAGCCCGCGTCGAGCGGGCGAGTCGAACGAGAGAGAAGCACACCGGTGACCCAGAACGACCACGCCACAGCAGAGCACAAGGCCGGCTTCGCGTGCTTCGTCGGACGGCCCAACGCGGGCAAGTCCACGCTCACGAACGCCCTGGTGGGACAGAAGGTCGCGATCACCTCCGGGCGACCGCAGACGACGCGCCACACGATCCGGGGCATCGTGCACCGCCCGGACGCCCAGCTGATCCTCGTGGACACACCGGGGCTGCACCGTCCGCGCACGCTCCTCGGTGAACGGCTCAACGACCTGGTGCGTGAGACCCTCGCGCAGGTCGACGTCATCGCGTTCTGCCTCCCCGCCGACCAGAAGGTCGGCCCCGGCGACAAGTACATCGCGGCCCAGCTCGCCGACCTGATGAAGGGGCGCCGGCCCACCCCGGTCGTCGCGGTCGTCACCAAGGCGGACCTGGTGGACCGCGAGACGCTGACCAAGCACCTGCTCGCGGTGGACCAGCTCGGCGAGTGGCAGGACATCGTGCCGGTCTCCGCCAAGGACGGCTTCCAGGTCGAGACCCTGGAGGACGTGCTGGTCAAGCACCTGCCCGCCGGCCCCGAGCTGTACCCGGGAGGCGAGCTGACCGACGAGCCCGAGGCCGTGATGGTCGCCGAGCTCGTCCGTGAGGCGGCGCTCGAGGGCGTGCGGGACGAGCTGCCCCACAGCCTCGCCGTGGTCGTCGACGAGATCGTCCCCCGCGAGGGATCGGGCAACCCGGAGACGGGCAGGCCGCCGCTCCTGGACGTCCGGGTCAACCTCTTCGTGGAGCGCGACAGCCAGAAGGCGATCATCATCGGGCGTGGCGGGTCGCGCCTGCGTCACGTCGGGACCGAGGCCCGCAAGGGCATCGAGGCGCTGCTCGGCGCGCGCGTCTACCTGGACCTGCACGTCAAGGTCGCCAAGGACTGGCAGCGCGACCCCAAGCAGCTGCGCAAGCTCGGGTTCTAGGGTGGGCCCCCTCCTGTTCTCCGGACGCCCCCCGGGCGGTCGGCCCCTGTCGTGCGAGACGATGCTGACGTGATCTTCCGTACCGCGGCCACGAGCGCCGCCCTGGCCATCGGCCTTGCCCTGGTGGGGGCCGTGACCGGTCCTCAGTGGTCCCCGGTGCCCGTGACCGACCATCTCTCACCCACGGCGGCGGACACCGCGATCGGCGGCCAGGGGCAGGACGTCCAGCCCGTCGGGACGTACGAGGTCAAGGAGACCGAGGTCGTCGTCCGGCTCGAGGGGACGAGCGTCGACGGACTCCTGCGTGAGCCCGTCGGCGCTCCCGACGGGCTCCCCGGGGTCGTGTTCCTGCACGGTGCCGGGACCGGTGCGGCGGACGAGGCGTTCGTCGAGGTCGCGACCGACATGGCGAGCGCGGGGATCGTGACTCTCGTCCCGTCCAAGCGGCTCGACACCTACACGACCCGTCACCGCGACTACGTCGACATGGCCGACGACTACCAGCGGTCGGTGGAGCTGCTGCGGACCAGACCGTCGGTGGACCCGGAGCGCGTGGGGCTGTACGCCGAGTCGGAGGGCACGTGGATCGCACCGGTCCTCGTGGACCAGGACCCGGACGTGTCGTTCCTCGTCATGGTCTCGGCTCCCGTCGTGCCGCCGCGGCAGCAGGCGGGGTTCGCGGTGGACTCCTACCTGCGCAACACGGGGGTGCCGCAGGGGGTCTTCCGTGCGATCCCCCGGGCCGTGGGCATGGAGATGCCCGGGGGAGGGTTCGAGTACGCGGACTTCGACGTCACGCCCTACCTCGAACGGCTCGACGTCCCGACGCTCGTCGTCTACGGCACGGCCGACCCGTCGATGCCGATCGAGCAGGGGGCGCTGCAGATCATCGCGGACGCGGGAGCCAACGGGAACCACGACGTGACGGTCCGCTACTACGCGGGGGCCAACCACGGCATCCGGGTGGGCGGGTCGTTGGTGCCGGACTTCGCGCGCGACGTCTCGGCGTGGGTCCAGGGGCTCCCGGGCACGGCCGGCGCCGAGCCCGCGGTGGCGGGTGCGCAGCCGGACCAGCTCTACCTGGCGTCGGCCGTGCCGAACCCGAGGTGGTACGGCAACGGGGACATCGTCATCGGGTTCGTGATCGTGGGCGGTGCGCTGCTGGTCGTCGGGCCGCTCGTGTGGCTCGTGACCGGCCTGGTGCGTCGGGTGCGTCGTACGTCGCGCCCGGCGGCGCGGCTCGCTCCCGGGCTCCGGTGGCCGCTCGTGGGGCTCGCGGTGGGGTCGGTCGCGACCATGGTGGGCCTCGTGGTCTACCTGGTGTCCGTCGCGAGGCTCGCGCTCGACTACCAGACCGACGCGTGGGTCGTCCAGGGCGGCTGGATCGCGGTGCGCCTGCTGGGCCTGGCCACGGTGGTCGCTGCCGCGTTCATCATCAACCGCCTCGCGGACCTGCGGACGGCGCACAAGGCGGTCGCCGCGTCCCCCGAGGGGGGAGTGGTCGTGCGTCCGGCCACCGGCGTCGGTGCCCGGGCCACGCTCTGGGCGACCGTCGCCGGATCCACGATCCTGCTCGTCACGCTCGCCTACTGGGGCGTGTACCAGCTCGGCATCTGACGACCCGGGACGGCGGACGCTAGGGTCGGCGCATGAGACGGCGCGGGCGCGGTGCAGCGGGGGCGGGCGTGCGGGTCCTCGGGTTCGAGGACATCGAGGACGTCGACGACGTCGAGGAGGCTCGGACCGGGCGGGATCCGTCACCCGTGGCGGCTGCCACGGTCGAGGACCCCGACGTCGCAGCGTCCCTCGGAGGGCCGGTGACCGACCCGACGCCGGACGGCCCGGGCACCCCGGGCGCCCCGGGTACCCCGGGCGCGGACGGCTCGGACGGCTCGGACGGCCCGGGCGCGGTGCGCCGGCCGAGGTCCCTCCGGTCCTGGCTCGTCGTGGGCGTCGGCGTGGGCGTGGGCGCCCTCGTCGTCGGCGGGCTGGTGGTGGGTGAGGCGGCCGATGCCCGGCGTACGGACCGTGTGGTGGCGGCCGGTGGGCTGAGGCCGCTGGCCGCGGACGCCGAGGTCGTCTGGCGGATCGAGCCGCCCGAGGTCTCGGGTGACCCGTCGCTGGTGGGGTGGACCCTGCCGATCGACGTGGGAGGCACGCTCGTGAGGGCAGGAGCCTCCGTCTCGGGGCACGACCCGGCCACGGGGGAGCTCGTGTGGCAGGTGCCGGAGGCGTTCGGATCGGAGGGCCCGGGGCAGCGGACCACGTACTGCGAGGAAGGGGCCGAGGGATCGGACCTGCAGGGCCTGATGGCCTGCACGACGATAGCGTTCGTGCGCGAGCCCGGGGTCGGTGCGTCGACCTACCGTGAGCGGTTCTCCGGCCTCCAGGTGCTGGACCCGGCGACCGGCGCGGTCGTCGCCTCGCACGCTCTCGAGGAGGGCACGCGTGGCGCAGTCGTCTTCGAGGACGGCGTCGCGACGGTCCGCTGGGGAGCCGACGGGCAGGCCGTGGTCACCCTGAAGGACCTCGACACGGCCGAGGTGGTGTGGACGAGGCAGGTCGACGTGGTCCTTCCGGAGGGTGCACGGCCCGACGACGAGTACCTCGGGCTGTGGAGAGAAGGGGACGAGCTCGGGGTGTTCGGTGGCAGCGGGATCGTGACGCTCGACGCCGCGGGCGTCGCCGGTGCGCAGGCCTCCCGCTCGTTCGTCGTGCCGCTGCGAGAGGGACGCTCCGTCGTCCAGGGCTCGGACGGCAGCGCCTCGGCCGTCCTGGACCGCGAGGGGAACGAGGTGTTCCGCGCCGAGGGCCAGGTCCAGGAGTTCGGCGTGACCGACGGGTCACCGACCAGTGTGCTGCTCGTCACGGAAGGCGGCGGGGTGATGGACGCCCTCGGGTCGATCATCCGGCCGGTCACGACGGCCCACGACCCGGTCAGCGGCCGCGCTCTGTGGACCGAGGAGCGGCAGGTCGACGTCGCCGTCGCCCAGGTGGGCGACATCGGGGTGCTGTCGGGCGTGGGGCGGTTGTGGGCCGTCGACCTGGCCTCGGGCGAGCAGGTCTGGGAGGCGTCGGGCGTCCGCTTCTACTCCACGGCGTTCACGGACGGCACCGACCTGTACCTCGTGGGGTCCGGTACGTCCGGCGGGACGAGGATCACGGCGATCTCGATGGACTCGGGGCAGGAGCTGTGGGTGCGGGACCTCGCGGACTCGTTCGACACGGCGATGTCCGTGGGCGGGACGCTGGTCGGATGGTCGGACGACGGCACGATCTTCGGCGTCGGCTGACCGGTAGCAGGCGCACGGCTCCTGCGTGCGGGCGACGAGGCGTCCGATCCTCCTGGCCGTCCCCGGCCGACCGGTTCGGACGGAGCGGACTACCGTGGAGAGGTGGCTCCACGACGTCGTGAGCAGGACGCCCACGCCGTCGAGCTGGTCGAGGTGACCGAGCTCGACGACGACTTCGACGCGGGGTCCGGCCCGACCGGACCGCCGTCGGCGGCCGGGTCGCGCCGGGCCCGTCCACAGGGCCCCCGACCACCGTCGACGCCGCGGCCCGTGGACCGGAGCGACGAGCGGTCGGTGCAGGATCCTGCGGGCCCCGGCCAGGAGGACGCGCACGACCCGCGCCGCAGGTGGCACGTCCCCGGTCTCGTGGTGCTCGGTGCGGTGCTCCTGGTGGGCGGCATGGGTGCTTCGCTCGTGGCAGGTGGTGCCATCGAGCGTGAGCGGGCCGACCGGGTGGCGGCCCAGGTGGGAGGCTTGTGGCCGGTCGCCGACGAGCCCGTCCCCGTGTGGCGGGCTCCGACGGGGGCAGCCTGGCCTGCCGCGGTCGACGGGCAGGTGGTGATCGTCGAGCCCGGCGGCGTGGTGACCGCTCGTGACGTCGTGACCGGCGAGGAGGTGTGGACCGCGGACCTGCCGACGGGGACGACCACCTGCGGCCCCGACCTCCTCGACCCGCACGCGGCCGGGTCCCCGCTCGTGTGCGTCACGGCCCGGGGGGAGACGGCAGGGACGGGGCGGCCCGACGACGGGTTCCCCCTCCTCGTGACCGTCCTCGACCGGACGGGCGGGACCGTGGGGTCACGTGGACTGGGCGACGGCATCCTCGCCGCGGCACCGCTCGCCGACGGCCTCGTCGCGACGGCCTCGCGCGGGGACGGTGGCGTCGTGGTGACCTGGGAGGGGGCCCTGGACGGGGCCGCCACCAGGTCTCGGGCTCTCGAGGGCGCGCAGGTGCCGACCGACGCCGTCGGGTCCTCCGGCGACGGAGAGGCGGCAGGGACGCCCGGCCGCACGGACCACGTCGAGCTGATGTCGATGCGCGGGCTGCTCCACGTCAGGACGGTCGACGCCTCGACGACCTTCGACGCCGACGGCGACCGCGCCGGCGAGCGCCTTCGGTCGCAGGGACCCCCGGGCGGCTGGGCGGACGGCGGGGCGCTCGCGGGCGACCTGTCGGTCAGGGTGTCCACCGACGACGGGTCGGGGCAGGGGGACGTCGTCGACGTGCTCGGGCCGGACGGCCGGACACGACTCAGGATGCCGGGCGAGCCGTTCGTGCCGGAGATCACGGGCGGTGTCCCACCCCGCGTCGTCGTGGTGCGGATGCCTGGTTTCACGGGCTACGACGTGGTCTCGGGCCGTCGCCTCTGGCACCGCGAGGAGTGGCCCGAGGTGCTCTGGCTCCAGACGGAGGACGTGGTCGTGGTGGAGTCCGGGTCGCGGCTCATCGCGCTCGAGACCGGGACCGGACGGGAGCTGTGGCGGCGATGGTTGACCACGGAGATCGTCCGCGCGTTCACGGACGGCGACTCGCTGCTGCTCGTGACCTCGGGGGAGGGTTTCGACGCTCCGCCCGACCCGACCTCGACGGGCGTCGTGTCCATGAACCTGTTCGACGGACACGTCGAGTGGCGGCAGACGTTCGACGGTGAGCGCCACGAGATCGTCGCCGCGCAGGGGATGCTCTTCGCCGTCACCCGCTCCGAGGTCATGAGGCTCGGCCGAGGGTCACGCGGGTCGAAGTGGGAGACTTGAGCCATCGGTGATCTACCGGTAGAAACTGACGGGGCCGTCGTGGCCTGATCCGGGCCCGACCGATCCCGAGCCCGGTGTGATCTGTAGGGAGAGCGCGATGACCAACGAGACCGACCCTGGGCCCGGCCCCGATCAGCACCCGCCGACCCGGACGCACGGCGAGCCCGCCGCCACGGGCCCGTCCGAGGAGACGGCTCCCCGAGGCGCCTCTCCCGTGCTGGAGGAGGGCACCCAGGAGCCCGCGCAGTCCGCAGGGAGCACCCCGTCCGAAGGGAGCGCCCCGTCCGCAGGGAGCAACCCGTTCGCGGGCATCCCCGTGAGCGACTACGTGCGCGACGGCGTGGCGGCCCTGCTCCTGTTCGTGTCGCTGACCATGCCGTGGGACCTGCTGGGGCACAGGGCGTCGGACAAGATCGAGGTGATCCTCGTGACGGTCGTCTCGTTGCTGTCGCTCTCGCTGCCGTACCTTGCGCGGACCGGCGCCCTGCCGGCGACGTGGACCGTGCACACGACCCGTCGGGCCCGCCTCGTGGCCAACGCCCCGTACGTGCTCCTGGCCGCCGTGTACATCGTGCTCGACCTCGTGAACCGCGACGCGGGCAACGGGTGGGGCGGGGTCGGGTCGGCGCTCTCGCTGGGGCTCGCGGGAGCCCTTCTCGCCGCGCAGCCGCGCCAGGCCGAGCTCGGACCGGTCGACCAGGACCGGGCGGTGTCGCGGTTCTGGACGCTGGTCCTGACGGTCGTCGCCGGGGTGGCGCTGGTCGGTGCGCTGGTCGCGTTCGTGCTGACCTTCACCCTCGGCGTGCCGCCGCTCCTGGTGCTCGGGTTCCTCGTCCTCGCGGCCATGACCGTCGCGCTCGTGGGGTGGCCGCTGTGGGGCGTCCTGCGGCACGACGAGGCGTGGCGGCTCGTGCTCGTCGGCCTGGGTATCGCGCTCGTGGTGCTCTTCGTGCTCAACACCAGCAACCAGGGTGTGAGCATCGACTCGTTCGCCCTGGGCCGCTTCGGGCTGCTGCTCGTCCCGGCGGTCGCCGCGGTCGCGTCCTCCCCGGCGCTGGCCCGGACGACCGCCACCTCGTCGCCCGTCACGACCTGGGTGGGCGTGGCGGTGCGCGCGCTCGACCTGATCGTGGTCGTCGCCGCCGGCACCGCGCTGATCGGTGTCTTCACGCTCGCGGCCGGTGAGCGTGGAGCGATCCTGATCCTCTCGATCGTGTTCGGGGTGCTCGCAGCAGGTGTCGCGCTCGTGGGCCGCCGGTCCCTGGCCCGGGACGCGGTCGCCGGACGGACGCTGGCCCTCGGGGCGGTGGGCGTGGTCGCGCTGCTGGGCATCGTGCTGCTGATCGTCGCGACGAACCAGGCCGGCGCGAGCTTCGGGACGCCTCTGCTCCTCCTGGCCTACGGGCTGCCGCTCGTCGTGGTGTTCGCGCTCACCGTTCCTGCCGAGGTCCGGACGCACTTCGCGGAGAACCGCCCGACGTCGCTCGTCGGTGCGGACACCGCTCCGAGCGCGTACGTGTGGCAGCCGCCCGCGCCGCGTCCTGCGCGTCCCAAGCCCGCGCAGGAGCCGGTCGCCGGCCCGTACGGCAGCGGCAGCTACGCGACCGGGCCCGACGGCTACGGCCCCGAGGCCGGCGAGCAGGAGCACGAGCCGGCCGCGGCGCCGTCCCGGCCGACGCCCGCCTCCTCCCCGGTGCAGCAGGTCCGCTACGCGCCGAGCCAGCAGGCGACCCAGCCGGTCCACCACGAGGAGACGGCCCAGCAGTCGCCGCACGCGGTGCGGGAGACGGCGCGCCCGGTCGACCAGTACCGGACGCAGGTCCTGCCCGCCCAGGGCAACGAGCCGTCGCGCCCGGTGCAGCCGGTCGTCCCGGAGCGCTCGGGGTACGCGGCGCGTCCTGGCTACGCAGCCCAGTCGGTGGGCGACACGGCCGTCCTTCCGCCCTACCAGGACCCGCAGCCCGCGGGGTTCACCGCGGCCCAGGCCCTGGACCCGTCCACGCCTCTCGAGGTGCTCGCGCAGATCGTCCAGGAGGCCCCGCACCTGCGCCCGCAGGTCGCCGCCAACCCGTCGACCTACCCGGCGCTGCTCGAGTGGCTCGGCAACCTGGGTGACCCGGCGGTCGACGCGGCGCTGCGTTCGCGCGGACGCTGACCCGGCGCGACACGCCGAGGCGCGCCCGACGACGTCGCTCATGCGAGCAGGGTCGTCGGGCCGCCCGGTCCGGTCGTGAGGCGGCCCGACGACGCTGCTCACGCGGCGCCGTCGGGCCGCCTCGGCCGTTCCATCCACCGGGACGTCCCGCGGCGTCGCCCCCGACGGGAGTACAGTGACAGCGTGCACGTGACACAGCTGCTCCTCCTTCGTTGCCGCGACGAGGCCCTCTAGGCCGCATCCTCGTCGCGGTGGTTGGTGTGCCGGCTGAACAGCACCGACGAAGAGATCGCGAAGGACATGATGAGCACCACGGCGCAGACCCCCCAGACCAGCTCTCGCTCCGCACAGCAGCCCTCGGGCATGCCCGTGCACAAGTACGAGCCCTTCCACCAGCAGTTCGACGTGTCGCTGCCGGACCGGACGTGGCCGGACAAGCGCATCGAGAAGGCCCCGCGCTGGTGCGCGGTGGACCTGCGGGACGGCAACCAGGCCCTGATCGAACCCATGAACGCCGAGCGCAAGCTGAAGATGTTCCAGCTGCTCGTCGAGATGGGCTACAAGGAGATCGAGGTCGGCTTCCCGTCGGCCTCGCAGACGGACTTCGACTTCGTGCGCCTGCTCATCGAGGAGGGGCACATCCCGGACGACGTCGTCATCCAGGTCCTGACCCAGTCCCGCGAGCACCTGATCGCCCGCACCTACGAGTCGCTGCGCGGTGCCAAGCAGGCGATCGTGCACCTGTACAACTCGACGTCACGCCTCCAGCGGGAGGTCGTGTTCCGCACGGACCGCGAGGGCATCATCGCGATCGCGGTCAACGGCGCCAAGCTGTGCCGCAAGTTCGAGGAGACCATCCCGGAGACCGAGGTCTTCTACGAGTACTCGCCCGAGTCCTACACGGGCACCGAGCTCGAGTTCGCGGTCGAGATCTGCAACGAGGTCATCGAGGTCTTCGAGCCGACGCCGGACCGCAAGGTCATCATCAACCTGCCCGCGACGGTCGAGATGGCCACGCCCAACGTCTACGCCGACTCGATCGAGTGGATGAACCGGCACCTCGCGCACCGCGAGAACGTCGTCCTGTCGCTGCACCCGCACAACGACCGCGGGACGGCCGTGGCCGCAGCCGAGCTGGGCTACCAGGCCGGCGCGGACCGCATCGAGGGCTGCCTGTTCGGCAACGGCGAGCGCACGGGCAACGTGTGCCTGGTGACGCTCGGCATGAACCTGTTCGGCCAGGGCATCGACCCGGAGATCGACTTCTCCGACATGGACCGCATCCGCCGCACGGTCGAGCACTGCAACCAGATCGCCGTGCACGAGCGGCACCCGTACGCGGGGGACCTGGTGTTCACCGCGTTCTCCGGCTCCCACCAGGACGCGATCAAGAAGGGCCTCGACGCCATGGCTGCCGAGGCCGAGGCCGCGGGCAAGGGCGTCGACGACCTGGTCTGGGGCGTGCCGTACCTGCCCATCGACCCCAAGGACGTGGGCCGCTCGTACGAGGCCGTGATCCGCGTCAACTCGCAGTCCGGCAAGGGCGGCATCTCCTACCTGCTGCAGTCCGAGCGCCACCTGGACCTGCCGCGCCGTCTGCAGATCGAGTTCTCGCGCGTCGTCCAGGCGTTCACGGACGCGGGCGGCCAGGAGGTCACGGGAGACGACATCTGGCGGATCTTCTCCGACGAGTACCTGCCGGTCGACGCCGCGTCGGGCCTGGAGCCGTGGGGGCGCCTCAAGCTGCGCGGGACGCGCGCCGTGTCGTCCGAGGACGGCCCGGACACCCTGGCGGTCGACGTGCTCGACCGCGGTGAGCTCCTGACCCTGGAAGGCTCGGGCAACGGCCCTGTCGCTGCGTTCGTCGACGCGGTCGCCGGGGTCGGCGTCGAGGTCCGCGTCCTGGACTACGCCGAGCACGCGCTCTCCGAGGGTGGCGACGCCACCGCTGCGGCCTACGTCGAGTGCCAGGTCGGCGACGACGTCCTGTGGGGCGTCGGGATCGACCCGTCCATCACCACGGCCTCCCTCAAGGCGATCGTCTCGGCCGTCAACCGCGCGGAGCGCGTCGAGGCCTGACGCTCCCGGCTCCCTCGACGGGGTCCCGCGCCCGACGGCGTGGGACCCCGTCGGGCGTCCGGGGCGCCCGCGGGTGGACCGTGCACCGGGACGTCGGTGCCATGACCGACAATGGGGGTGTGGTCCTCTACCGAGACGAAGCGATCGTGCTCCGCGCCCAGAAGCTGGGCGAGGCCGACCGCATCGTCACCCTGCTCACCCGCGAGAACGGCAAGGTCCGGGCCGTGGGCAAAGGGGTGCGTCGTACGTCCTCGCGCTTCGGTGCGCGGCTGGAGCCCTTCATGTTCGTCGACGTCCAGCTCCACGTGGGCCGCTCGCTCGACGTCGTGACGCAGGCCGAGACCGTGGGTGCGTACGCCCGCCCGATCTGCGAGGACTACGGGCTCTACACGGCAGGGGCCGCGATGCTGGAGACGGCCGAGCGGCTCGTCGAGGCCGAGAAGGAACCCGCGGTGCAGCAGTTCTGGCTGCTCGCCGGGGCGCTGCGCTCGCTCGCGGGGCACGCCCACGCACCGGGCCTGGTCCTCGACTCCTACCTGCTGCGCGCCCTCGCGGTCGCCGGGTGGGCGCCGAGCTTCACCGACTGCTCGCGGTGCGGGGAGCCCGGGCCGCACCGCTCGTTCGCGGTGGCCCTGGGTGGGGCGGTGTGCGGACGGTGCCGCCCGCCCGGCTCGACGTCCCCGGCCCCGGAGACCTTCTCCCTGCTCGCGGCGCTGCTCGCGGGCGAGTGGGACGTGGCGGACGCGTCGGACGTGCGCCACCGCAAGGAGGCCAGCGGTCTCGTGGCCGCCTACAGCCAATATCACCTGGAGAGAACGTTGCGATCACTGCGCATGGTGGAACGAGACGAAGCGGCCCCGTCGCGGACCGGGGGAGAGGCCTGATGGCTCGACCGATCCAGCCGCCCCCGCCGCACCCCTCGGGGGCCACGGCGCCCAAGATCCCGGCCCGGTTCGTGCCGCAGCACGTGGCGATCGTCATGGACGGCAACGGGCGGTGGGCCAACGAGAGGGGGCTGCCGCGCACCGAGGGCCACAAGGCGGGCGAGGCGGCGCTGCTCGACGTCGTGGCCGGCGCGATCGAGATCGGCGTCAAGCACGTCTCGGCCTACGCGTTCTCGACCGAGAACTGGAAGCGTTCGCCCGAGGAGGTCCGCTTCCTCATGCAGTTCAACCGGGACGTGATCCGGCGCCGACGCGACGAGATGAGCAGCTGGGGCGTGCGCATGCGCTGGGCCGGGCGGCGCCCGCGCCTGTGGGGCTCGGTCATCAAGGAGCTCGAGGACGCCGAGCGGCTGACCAAGGACAACGACACGTGCACCCTGACGATGTGCGTGAACTACGGTGGCCGCGCGGAGATCGCGGACGCCGCGCAGGCCATCGCCCAGGAGGTCGCGGCGGGCCGTCTCGACCCCAGGAAGGTCACCGAGAAGACGGTCGCGAAGTACCTCGACGAGCCCGACCTGCCGGACGTGGACCTCTTCCTGCGGTCCTCGGGCGAGCAGCGCACGTCGAACTTCATGATCTGGCAGGCCGCGTACGCCGAGATGGTGTTCCTGCCCGAGCACTGGCCGGACGTCGACCGGCGCAGCCTGTGGCGCGCGGTCGAGGAGTACGCGAGCCGTGACCGGCGCTACGGCGGGGCGGTCGACAAGGCGGCGGAGCCGGCCGACCTTCCCTGACCCTCAGGTGGAGGGTTCGTGTCGGAGAAGGCTCCACCTCGACACGGCCCTTCTCCCGCGCGGGTCGGTGCGCTGGTCGGTGCGGCCCGACCTGCGCATGTCGGTGCTTGTCGCTAGCGTGCCGGGCATGACTCTCACGATCGGCATGGTCACGGTGGACTCGACCGACCCGCGCCCGCTGGCGCAGTGGTGGGCCCGGCAGACGGGCGGGCGGGTGATCGACGAGGCCGACGGCTGGTTCCTCGAGGTCGTCCCCCGTCAGGAGGGCACGGGGCCCGTGCTGGGCTTCCAGAAGGTCGAGGACCCGACGCCCGGCAAGAACCGGATCCATCTCGACGCCTCGACCGCGGACCGTGCGGCGGAGGTCGCCCGCCTGCTCGCGGACGGCGCGGCCCTGGTCGCCGAGCACACGATCCCCGGCTACCGCTGGTCGGTGCTCACGGACCCGCAGGGCAACCAGTTCTGCGTGGGCGAACCCGACGAGAGCGCGACCGAGATCTCCTGACCCGGCAACGCCCCCGTCAGTCGCGGGGCGCCTCGGAGGTCGGCCGCTGCCCGGGCCGCGCGGCGTCGCCCGCGGCGGGTTCGTCCTGGGGCTCGAGCAGCAGGTCCGCGACGTCCCCCATCGGGTTGCCCGACGGCGCCGGCCCGGCGGCGAGGTCGGCGGAGGCCTGGGCGGTGGGCTCGTCCGCAGCGCCGGAGGCGGCCTGCGCCGCCCGTGCGCGACGGCGCCGACCCGCCGCGACCACGGTCCAGGCGACGAGCGCGGCGACGAGCAGCACGAGCACGGCCAGCCCGACCGGGCTCTTCGCCGCGATCAGCACGGCCGTGTTGAACGCAGCGATCCCGATCGTCGTCCAGATCCCGGCCCAGATGAGGCACCCGGGGACGAGCGCCGCGAGATAGCGCGAGAGGCGCATGCGGGTATAACCGGCGGTCAGGTTGATGACGGTCTGGACCCCGACGGTGAAGAACGACAGCGTGACGGCGATCGGTCCCCACTTGTTGATCGTGGCGATCGCCCGCTGGGCCCGCTCGCTCTCCAGACGCCGGGCCCACCGGGTGTTGCCCGTGCCGCGGGCCACGCCCCGACCGACCCAGTAGGTGGCCTGCGCCCGGACGAACACGATCAGGAACGCTGCGGCGTAGATGAACCAGTACGGGACGCCGTCGATCGTGAAGATGCCCGTCGACTCCCCGGCCGCGACGACCTGGGGCGCGTGGGGCAGGTGAGGGACCAGGGCGAGCGACGCCGTCGGGCCGGAGAGCAGCAGCGTCCCGCTCATGACACCTTCCCCGCGCGGCACGCCGCGCACGTGCCGAAGAACTCGATCGTGTGGGTGATGTCCGTGAACCCGTGGGCCGTGCCCACCTGGGAGGCCCAGGTCTCGACGGTCGGGCCGTCGATCTCGACCGCCGTGCCGCACTCGCGGCACACCAGGTGGTGGTGGTGCTCGCTGCGCTCGCACTTGCGGTACAGACTCTCGCCGTCCTCGGTGCGCAGCACGTCGACGTACCCGCCGTCGGCCAGGGTCTGCAGCGTGCGGTAGACCGTGGCCAGACCCACCGCATCGCCGCGGGCGCGCAGCAGCTCGTGGAGCTGTTGCGCGCTGCGGAAGTCGGGCAGGTCCTCGAGTGCGTCGGAGACTGCTGCCCGCTGACGGGTCATGCGCTGCATCGCTCGCCACCTTCCACGTGGACGTCGTCGGGGATGTCGGGGTGCGGGTCGTGGGACACGCGCGGCTTGCGCCGGACGAGCACGGGCCGCAGGATCGCCACGACCGCGTAGAGGGCGATCGCCAGGACGACGATCGTGGCTCCCGGGGACAGAGTCTGCCAGTACGTGACGGACAGCCCGACCACGCACACCACGACGCCGATGACCATGGCCAGCGCCATGGTCCGCCGGAACGAGATGGTCACGAGCTGGGCGATCGCGACGGGCACGATCATGAGCGCGCTGACGAGCAGCAGACCCACGACACGCATGGCGACCGTGACGGTCAGGGCAGCGATGACGGCGATCGCGATGTTGAGCGCGCGCACGGGCAGGCCCGACGCACGGGAGAACTCCTCGTCGTAGCTCACCGCGAACAACGCGGCCCGCAGGCCCATGCCCACGGCCAGGATGAGCACCGCCAGGACCAGGGTCAGCCACAGGTCGGTCGGCGAGACGCTCGAGATCGAGCCGAACAGGTATTGCATGAGGTTGCCCGAGCTGCCGCCCGCGACCCCGATCAGCAGGACGCCGCCCGCGATGCCGCCGTAGAACATGAGCGCCAGGGCCACGTCGCCGCTCGTGCGGCCGCGCTCTCGCACGATCTCGATGACGACCGACCCGATCACGGCCGCGACCACGGCGCCGGGGATCGCGAGGGCGTCGTCGGGCACGACGCCCATCGCGCCGCCGACGAGCCAGCCGAGCGCCACGCCCGTGAGGGCCACGTGCCCGATCCCGTCGCCGAGCAGGGACAGCTTGCGCTGCACGAGGTACGTCCCCATGACGGGCGCGGTCACGCCGACCAGCACGGCCGCGATCAGGGCGCGCTGCATGAAGGGGTCGGTGAGCATACCGACCAGCTCGTCGAGGGCGTTCACGAGGCGGCTCCACGGTCGACACGGGCGGGGGTGGGGGTGTGGTGCGTGAGCGGGGCGTCGGTCAGCCCCATGTCGATCCCGGCCGGGGCGCCGTGCTCGTCGTCGTGCGGGTGCAGGTGCTCGTGGTCCGGGCCCGCGTGCGCGGCGGTGGCCTGCGGGGGCGCCCCGTCGTGGACCACGAGGCCGTGGCGCAGGACCACGCACCGCTGGATGAGGGGGGCGAGCGCGCCGAGCTCGTGCAGGACGACCAGGACGGTCATGCCGTCGCGCGTGAGCTCGGTGAGCGTCGCGGCGAACGCTTCCTGGCTGGGCTGGTCGACGCCCGCGACGGGCTCGTCGAGGATGAGGAGCTCGGGGCCACGGGCGAGCGCCCGGGCGATGAGGACGCGCTGCTGCTGGCCCCCGGAGAGCTCGTGCACGGCGCTGTGCGCCCGGTCGGCGAGGCCCACGCGGTCCAGGGCCTCGCGGGCCGTGGCGCGCCAGCCGCGGGGCAGGCGGATGCGGCGACCGTGCAGGAGGCCCGAGGCCACGACCTCCTCCGCGGTCGAGGGGACGCCGGTCTGGGCGGAGACGCGCTGGGGCACGTAGCCCAGGTGCGCCCAGGGGACCCGGGGTCCCAGCTCGGCGCCCAGGAGACGGACGTGGCCCGCGGCGAGCGGCACGATCCCCACGAGGGACTTCACGAGCGTCGACTTGCCCGAGCCGTTCGCGCCGAGCAGCGCGACCACCTCGCCGCGGGCGACCGTGAGGTCGACGCCGCGCAGGATGTCGCTGCTGCCGAGCCGGACGTGGACGCCGCGGGCCTCGATGGCCGGTGGCCGGGCCGCGAGGGGCTCGGCCGGGGACGTGACGAGCGGGGCGCTCATGCGCACACCAGGCCGGTGCGCAGCGCCTCCAGGTTGGCCCGCATGACGTCGAGGTAGTCCCCGCCGCCGTCGCTCAGGCCCTCGAGCGGGTCGAGGACCGCGGCCTGGACGCCCACGTCCTGCGCCAGGGTCTGCGTGACCTTGGGGCTCGTGAGGGTCTCGAAGAAGATCGTGGACACGCCGTGGTCGCGGATGATGTCGGCGACCTCGCGCAGCCGCGCGGGGGAGGGCTCGGCCTCGGGGTCGATGCCCGTGATCCCGATCTGCTCCAGCCCGTAGCGCTCGGCGAGGTAGCCGAACGCCTCGTGCGACGTGACGAGGTAGGGGCTCGTGCAGCTCGCGAGGCCCTGGGTGAACTCGTCGTCGAGCGCGGTGAGGTCCGCCGTGAGGTCGGCGAGGTTGGCCGCGTACTCGTCGGCGCCGTCGGGGTCGACCTCGCTGAGCTCGGCCGCGACCTCCTCCGCGACGGGGATCAGCCGCGTGGGGTCGAGCCAGAAGTGCGGGTCGAGGCCGCCGTCCGACGAGTGGTCGTGCGTGTCGGAGGCATGGGAGTCGTCCGCGTGCTCGTCCGCCGTGCCGTCCGTGGTCGCGGACGACTCGCCCGGGTGCTCCTCGAGGCCGGCGGCCTCGGTCGCGTCGACGAGGTGCGCCGGCTCGCGCGCGTCGACGGCCTCGTCGACGGCGGCCTGGAAGCCGGACTGGTAGACGACGAGGTCGGCCGTCCCGATCGAGCGGGCCTGGGCGGGGGAGAGCTCGAGGTCGTGGGGCTCTGCGGCGGGCGGGGTCAGGTTGGAGACCTCGACGCGGTCGCCGCCGACGCGCTCGGCGACGAACTGCAGGGGGTAGAAGGAGGCGAGCACCTCGAGGGCGCCGTCACCGGCGCTCTCCCCGGCCCCACCGCCGCCCGACGTCCCCCCGGACCCGCAGGCACCCAGCGCGAGCGTCGTCGCGAGGGCGACGGAGGTGGCGAGGGCGGCGCGGGTGGTCCGAGGACGGTGTCGGGGCATGGAAGACATCGTCACTGATATTGATAACGGATGTCAACAAGGGTCGGTGTGGTCTGGCCGACACCCGCCCGGGTGACGCGAGCACCCGACGGCGAGCGGCGCCGTCGGGCCTGCGTCCCACCCCCGAGCACCGCCCCGAGAAAGACCGAGTAACCTGGGACGTTGGTGCCCACGGCCTCGCTCGGCACGCAGCGACGACCGGGGGCGCCGTCGTCCCGCACCGTCCCGCACGAAGCCACGTGCGGGGTACACACGATTTCCTGGAGTGATCGCCCGTGGCCACTGCGCCTTCTCGACTCGATGCCGTCGTCTCCCTCGCCAAGCGGCGCGGGTTCGTCTTCCCCTCGGGTGAGATCTACGGCGGTACCCGCTCCGCCTGGGACTACGGACCGCTCGGCACCGAGCTCAAGGAGAACATCAAGAAGCAGTGGTGGCGCACCATGGTCACGAGCCGTGACGACGTGGTGGGCCTCGACTCCTCCGTGATCCTCCCGCGCGAGGTCTGGGTCGCCTCGGGCCACGTCGGCGTGTTCACCGACCCGCTCACCGAATGCCTCTCGTGCCACAAGCGGTTCCGCGAGGACCAGATGATCGAGGAGTTCGAGGAGAAGAAGGGCCGCGCCCCCGAGGGCGGCCTCGCCGAGATCGCCTGCCCCAACTGCGGCACCCGCGGCCAGTGGACCGAGCCCCGCGACTTCAACATGATGCTCAAGACGTACCTCGGCCCCGTCGAGGACGAGTCCGGGCTGCACTACCTGCGCCCCGAGACCGCGCAGGGCATCTTCGTGAACTTCCAGAACGTCGTGGGCGCGGCCCGCAAGAAGCCGCCGTTCGGCATCGGCCAGATCGGCAAGTCGTTCCGCAACGAGATCACGCCGGGCAACTTCATCTTCCGCACCCGCGAGTTCGAGCAGATGGAGATGGAGTTCTTCGTCGCCCCCGGGACGGACGAGGAGTGGCACCAGTACTGGATCGACCTGCGCACCAACTGGTACGTCGACCTCGGCATCGACCGCGACAACCTGCGCCTCTACGAGCACCCGCAGGAGAAGCTCTCGCACTACTCGACCCGCACGGTCGACATCGAGTACCGCTTCGGCTTCAAGGGCTCCGAGTGGGGCGAGCTCGAGGGCATCGCGAACCGCACGGACTTCGACCTCAAGACGCACTCCGAGCACTCCGGCAAGGACCTCACCTACCGTGACCCGGTCACCAACGAGAAGTACGTGCCGTACGTGATCGAGCCCGCCGCGGGCCTGACGCGCTCGCTCATGGCCTTCCTGGTCGAGTCCTACCACGAGGAGGAGGCGCCCAACGCGAAGGGCGGCACCGACGTCCGCACGGTGCTCAGGCTCGACCCGCGCCTGGCCCCCGTCAAGGCGGCCGTCCTGCCCCTGAGCCGCAACGAGCAGCTCTCGCCCAAGGCGCGCGACCTGGCTGCCGAGCTGCGCAAGTACTGGAACGTCGACTTCGACGACGCCGGTGCGATCGGCCGTCGCTACCGCCGCCAGGACGAGATCGGCACGCCGTTCTGCATCACGGTCGACTTCGACACGCTCGACGACCAGGCCGTGACGATCCGCCACCGCGACACCATGGCCCAGGAGCGCGTCGCGCTCGACCAGGTCACGGCGTACCTCTCCGCACGCCTCCTGGGCGCCTAGCGCGTCCGCCCCGCGGGGCAGGAGAGGGCCGCCGTCCACCCGTGGACGGCGGCCCTCTTTTTTCTCCGGTCACCGAAGGTGGGAGAATGACCCGGTGACCCTCCCCACCCTTTCCGACGCCACGCGCGCGCCCGAGACCCCGGCGCCCGCAACCGGACACGTGCTGCCGCCCCTGCGGATCGGGCCCCACGTCGTCGAGACCCCGGTGGTCCTGGCCCCGATGGCGGGCGTGACCAACGCCGCCTTCCGCCGGCTGTGCCGCGAGCACGGAGCGGGCCTGTACGTCGCCGAGATGGTGACGAGCCGCGCGCTCGTCGAGCGCAACGAGGAGTCGCTGCGCATCGTCACGTTCGAGGACGACGAGAAGACCCGCTCGGCCCAGGTCTACGGCGTGGACCCCGCGACCGTCGGCGCCGCGGTCAGGATCATCGCGGGCGAGGACCGCGCGGACCACGTCGACCTCAACTTCGGGTGCCCCGTGCCCAAGGTCACGCGCAAGGGCGGCGGCTCCGCGCTGCCCTGGAAGCGGGACCTGTTCACCTCGATCGTGCGGGCCGCGGTCAAGGCCGCCGAGCCGTACGGCGTGCCCGTCACGATCAAGATGCGCAAGGGCATCGACGACGACCACCTGACGTACCTCGAGGCCGGGCTCATCGCCCAGCGCGAGGGGGTCGCGGCCGTCGCGCTGCACGCACGGACCGCCGCCGACTACTACAGCGGCCAGGCCGACTGGTCGGCGATCGCCCGGCTCAAGGAGACCGTGACCGAGATCCCCGTGCTCGGCAACGGCGACATCTGGTCGGCCGAGGACGCCGTGCGCATGGTGCGGGAGACGGGCTGCGACGGCGTCGTCGTCGGGCGCGGGTGCCAGGGGCGCCCGTGGCTCTTCGCGGACCTGGCAGCGGCCTTCTCCGGCTCGTCCGCGCGCGTGACGCCCGGCCTGCGCGAGGTCGCGGAGACCATCTACCGGCACGGCGAGCTCATGATCGAGTACTTCGGCGGCGACGAGGGCAAGGGCATGCGCGACCTGCGCAAGCACATGGCCTGGTACCTCAAGGGGTACGCGGTCGGCGGCGAGGCGCGCCAGGGGCTCGCGATGGTCTCGACCCTCGACGAGCTGCGCGGCAAGCTCGACGCGCTCGACCTCGACCAGCCCTACCCCGGCGAGGCCGCCGAGGGGCAGCGTGGGCGGGCGGGCTCGCCCAAGAAGCCGCACCTGCCCTACGGCTGGCTCGACTCGCGCGAGCTCTCCGAGGAGTTCGAGGAGAAGCTGCGCGAGGCAGAGCTGAGCGTCTCGGGCGGCTGACGCAGCGCACCTCGCCCCGGCGCACGAACGACGACGGCCCGGCGCACGAACAACGACGGCACGGCGCGCGAACGACGACGGCCCGGTGCCGGAGGGGATCCTCCGGCACCGGGCCGTTCGCGTCAGCGGGTCAGGCCCGGAACCACACCGTGGTGTCCGAGGGGACGCGGACCTGCGGGTCGGCGCTGCGGTCGGTGACCGTGGGGCCGCTCTCGACCAGGACCTGCGTGCCGCGGGGCAGGACGACGGGCTCGGAGCCCAGGTTCGCCAGGACCACGACGTCGCCGTTGCGGAACGCGATGACGTCCGTCGAGTCGGCCCAGGCGTCGACCCAGGCGAGCGAGCCCGCACCGAGGTCCTCGGCCTTGCGGATCTCGAGGGCAGCCTTGTACATCTCGAACGTCGAGCCCTCGACGCCGTACTGGGCGTCGGCGGCGAGCGCCTTGTAGGACTCGGGCTGGGGGAGCCAGGTGCTGCCCGTGGGGCCGAACCCGAGCCCCGGCGCCTCGGCCTCCCAGGGGAGCGGGACGCGGCAGCCGTCGCGGCCGGCCTCGGCGCCCTCGGTGCGGAAGAACGCGGGGTCCTCGCGGACGTCGTTCGGGAGCGAGGTGTGCTCGGGCAGTCCGAGCTCCTCGCCCTGGTACAGGTACGAGCTGCCCGGCAGGCCGAGCATGAGCAGGCTCGCGGCGCGGGCGCGGCGCAGGCCGAGCTCGGCGTCGGGCTGGGGCTCGTGCGCGAAGATCCCGTTGGGGCGCAGGCCCGGCTCGGCCAGGCCCAGGCGCGAGGGGTGGCGCACGACGTCGTGGTTCGACAGGACCCACGTCGTGGGGGCGCCGACCTCGTCGGAGGCGTGGAGCGAGGCTGCGACGACGGCGCGCAGCGGGGCGGCGTCCCAGGCCGTGGTGAGGAAGGAGAAGTTGAACGCCTGGTGCATCTCGTCGGGGCGCACGTAGCGGGCCAGGCGCGAGAGCGGCTCGACCCAGGCCTCGGCCACGAGGGCGCGGTCGCCGTCGTACTCGGCGAGGACCTTGTGCCACGCGCGGTAGATGTCGTGCACACCCTCCTGGTCGAACATGGGGCCGGAGTTGCCGGCGCCGGTCGAGCCGTCCTCGGGGGCGCCCGCGTCGGTGCCCTCGACCATGGAGACGGTGCCGTCCCAGTCGGGGAGGCCGTCGGCCTTGACCATGCCGTGCGCGACGTCGATGCGGAAGCCGTCGACGCCCCGGTCGAGCCAGAAGCGCAGGACGTCCTCGAACTCGGCGCGGACCTCGGGGTTGTTCCAGTCGAGGTCGGGCTGCGAGGAGTCGAACATGTGCAGGTACCACTGACCCGGCACCTCGCCCTCGGCGCCGGTCACGACGTGGGCGTTCGGGCCCGCGGTCACGCGGGTCCAGGCGGGGCCGCCGAAGATCGACTGCCAGTTGTTCGGCGGCAGCTCGCCGTTCTCGCCCTTGCCCTCGCGGAAGAGGTAGCGGGCGCGCTCGGGCGACCCCTCGGGGGCGGCGAGGGCCTCCTGGAACCAGGCGTGCTGGTCCGAGGTGTGGTTCGGGACGACGTCGACGATCACGCGGATCCCCATGCCGTGGGCCGTGGCGAGCATCTCGTCGAAGTCGGCGAGCGTGCCGAACAGCGGGTCGACGTCGCGGTAGTCCGAGACGTCGTAGCCGGCGTCCTTCTGCGGGGAGCGGTAGAAGGGCGAGAGCCAGACGGCGTCGATCCCCAGCGCCTTGAGGTGCGGCAGGCGGGCGGTCACGCCCGGCAGGTCGCCGATCCCGTCACCGTTGCCGTCGGCGAAGGACCGCGGGTAGACCTGGTAGATCACTGCGTCGCGCCACCACTCACCGGGGCCCTCGTGGGCTGCGTGGACGAGCTGGGTGGCGGTCAGCGCCGTGGCGGAGTCGACCTCGGCCACCGGGGTCGAATCGATACGAGACATGGAGTACAGGTCCTCACTGTGCGGGGTCTGGCTGGGTGCTGCGAGTTCTGGGGGTAGCCGTCGGGCCGTGCACCGCCTGCGGTGCGGGGGCCCGGGCGACGATGCGGGCGCGGGCGCGCCACGGGACCGCCGGAACGTCGGCTGCGGTCGCGACAGGGGTCGTCGCGGCGAGCCGTGCTCCGAGTGTAAGCGCTTACGGCTGGGGGTTGTCGAGTCGGTCGCCCGGGGCTGCGCCCGTCGACCCGCGCACGATCAGCTCCGGCTGGAACAGCAGCTCCGAGCGCGGGGCCCTCTCGCCGGAGATCTCCGTGAGCAGTGCGCTGACGGCTGCCTGGCCCATCGCGGCGACCGGCTGGCGCACGGTCGTGAGCGGCGGGTCCGTGAACGCGATGAGCGGCGAGTCGTCGTAACCGACGACCGACACGTCCTCGGGGACGCGCAGCCCGCGGGACCGTGCGGCGCGGATCGCGCCGAGGGCCATGAGGTCCGAGCCGCACACGATCGCGGTGTGCCCGGAGTCGATGAGCTCGCCGGCCGCTGCCTGCCCGCCCTCGACCGTGTAGAGCGTGATCACGACGTGCTCGGCGGCCTGGTCGGTGCTGTCCGCGAGCCCGTACCGCACCAGGGCGTCGGCGAAGCTCGCGAGCTTGCGCTGGGCCGGGACGAAGCGTCCCGGGCCGATCGCGAGGCCGATCCTCCGGTGGCCCAGCGACTGCAGGTGGCGCACCGAGAGCTCCATGCTCGCGACGTCGTCGGGCGAGACGAACGGTGCGTCCACGCCCGGTGCGTAGCCGTTGACCAGGACGATCGGCATGCCGCGGCTGCGCAGCCGCTCGTAGCGGTCGTGGCCGGCCTGGGTGTCGGCGTGGAGGCCGGAGATGAAGACGATGCCGTCGACCGCGTGGTCGAGGAGCATCTCGACGTACTCGTCCTCGGTGGTGCCGCCCGGTGACTGCGTGCACAGCAGCGGCGTGTAGCCGTGCTCGGAGAGCAGCGACTCGATCACCTGGGCGAAGGCCGGGAAGACCGGGTTGGTCAGCTCCGGGACGATCAGGCCGACCAGGCCGGCCGAGCGGTTGCGGAGCTTCTCGGGTCGTTCGTAGCCGAGCAGGTCGAGGGCTGCGAGCACGGCCTGGCGCGTCTCGCTCGCGACGCCGACCTTGCCGTTGAGGACGCGCGAGACCGTCGCAGTGCTGACGCCGGCCTGTTCGGCCAGATCTGTGAGACGGGTACGCACGTGGGGGAGTGTAGGGGACACCGGACCTCCTCGTCCTGGTCGACTCGCGGGCCGGATGGATCTGACCCTGAGGCGGTGCGTGATGGGGTGTTTCACCCGGATGTGCAATGCGTTGCATGAAAGTTACCGCAAGCGCTTGCATCATGGCTAGTCCGCGTCGTACGGTCGTCCCCATCAGGGCTGAGGAGGCACGTTTCGCCGGCCTCGGCTGACCATCTCGATTGCTTGGGAGTGACTCAGATGCGACGGAGCATCCTTCTTGCCGCAGCGCTCGGCACCACGCTGACGCTCACAGCCTGCTCCGGCGGCGGTAGCGGAGCGGACCCGACCACCGGGTCCGAGGACACGACCGGTGCGCTGACGGTGTGGGTCGACGAGACCCGCAAGGCCGCGGTCACCGACGCCGCAGAGGCCTTCGAGGCCGAGACCGGCACCGAGGTCGACATCGTCCAGAAGAACTACGAGGAGATCCGCGCCGACTTCCTCGCGCAGGTCCCGACCGGCAAGGGCCCCGACATCACGGTCGGTGCGCACGACTGGCTCGGCGAGTTCACCACGAACGGCGTCGTCGCGCCGCTCGAGCTCGGCGACAAGGCGGCGGAGTTCGAGCCCGTCTCGATCGAGGCCTTCACGCTCGACGGCCAGGTCTACGGCCTGCCCTACGCGACCGAGAACATCGCCCTGATCCGCAACACCGCGCTCGCACCGGCAGCACCTGCCACGTGGGACGAGGCCGTCGCGTTCGGTCAGGCCGCCGGGACCAAGTTCCCCATCCTCGTCCAGTCGGAAGGCGCCAAGGGCGACCCCTACACGCACTACCCGTTCCAGACGTCGTTCGGCGCCCCGGTGTTCGCGCAGAACGAGGACGGCTCCTACAGCTCCGAGCTCGCGATGGGCGGCCCCGAGGGCCAGGCCTTCGCGACGTGGCTCGGCGCGCAGGGTGCGGCAGGCGTCCTGAGCCAGGACACGACGTACGACATCGCGGTCGAGGCCTTCAAGAACGGTGAGTCGCCGTTCATCGTCGGTGGCCCGTGGATGATCGAGTCCTTCGAGGGCCTGAACCTCGCGATCGACCCGATCCCGACCGCAGGTGGCCAGACCGCCCAGCCGTTCGTGGGCGTCCAGGGCTTCTACCTCAGCGCCCAGAGCGACAACGCGCTCGTCGCCAACGACTTCCTGGTCAACTTCCTCTCGACCGAGGAGGCCCAGACGGCCCTCTACAAGGCGGGCAACCGTCCCCCGGCCCTCACGGCGTCGGCCAACCTGGCCGCCGAGGCGGACCCGATCATCGCCGGCTTCCGCGCCGTCGGTGCTGACGCCCTCCCGATGCCCTCGATCCCCGAGATGGCTTCCGTGTGGAGCTTCTGGGGCGTGACCGAGGCGGCGATCGTCGGCGGTGCCGACCCGATCACCACCTGGGACAAGATGGTCGCCGACATCCAGGCAGCGATCGGTTCCTGATCGACCGGTCTCGTGGCCGTGGCGCCCCACCCGGGCCCCACGGCCACGCGACCGTCGGCGCAGGCCGCACGAGCGGCGCAGCGCCACCCCCATGACGCGGGAGGGAACCCGTGTCGTACGACTACGGAGGCTCGATGTCCGCCCCACAGCTCACGCCCACCGACACCGCCGTCGGCGCACCGGAGGACTCCGGGTCGCCGCAGGGGCCGCGCAAGCGCCCGCGACGGGACCGCGACGGGTCGCACGCCCGCAACTACAGCCCCGGGTTCTTCGCCAAGCTGGCCCTCATGGCCGTCATCGACGCCCTGGGCGTGTACGTGGTCTGGTCCGCCTGGACCGCCGAGTCGTACGGGATCCTCGCCGCGTCGCTCGCGATGCTGATCGCGGCCAACTGGGTCTACTTCTCCAAGCGCGCCCTGCCGCTCAAGTACATCCTGCCGGGCCTGATCTTCCTGCTGGCCTACCAGATCTTCGTCGTGGCCTACACGGGCTACATCGCCTTCACGAACTACGGCACGGGCCACAACTCGACCAAGGAGCAGGCCATCGAGGCCCTGCTCGTCCAGAACGAGCGCCGCGTCGAGGGGTCGGAATCGGCCCCGCTCACGGTCGTCGAGGACGGCGGTGACCTCGCGTTCGCGATCGTCACGCCCGACGGCGACGTCCAGGTCGGCTCGGCCGAGCGTCCCCTGACGGTCGTCGAGGACGCGACGGTCGAGGCCGGGCGCGCGACCGAGGTCCCCGGCTACACGGTGCTCGAGCGCGGTCAGGTGCTCCAGCGGCAGGAGGAGGTCACGAACCTCCGCGTGCCGGTGTCCGAGGATCCGGAGGACGGCTCGATCCGTACCCCCGACGCGATGACGGGGTACGTGTACACGTCGACGCTCGCGTACGACGACGCGAGCGACACCATGACGGACACCACGACCGGGACGGTCTACTCGCCGAACGACGACGGCCAGTTCGAGGCCGCGGACGGTTCGACGCTGACCGTCGGTTGGCGGGTCGGGGTCGGTTTCGACAACTTCGTGACGGCCTTCTCCGACGGGCGCTACGCGCAGCCGTTCCTCAAGATCCTGGTGTGGACGTTCGTCTTCGCGATCGGGTCCGTGGCGACCACGTTCCTGCTCGGTCTGTTCCTGGCGATCACGTTCAACGACGCCCGTATGCGCGGTCGCAAGATCTACCGCGTGCTGATGATCCTCCCGTACGCCATCCCGGGCTTCCTCGCGGCGCTGCTGTGGTCGGGTCTGCTCAACACACGGTTCGGCTTCGTCAACGAGGTGCTGCTGGGCGGCGCGGAGATCCCGTGGCTCACGGACCCGTTCCTCGCGAAGCTCGCGGTCCTGTTCGTGAACCTGTGGCTGGGCTTCCCCTACATGTTCCTGATCACGACGGGCGCCCTGCAGTCGCTGCCCTCGGACGTCATGGAGGCCGCGAAGATCGACGGCGCGGGCCGCTGGCGCACCTGGCGCTCGGTCACGCTGCCGCTGCTGCTCATCTCGACGGCTCCGCTGCTGATCTCGTCGTTCGCGTTCAACTTCAACAACTTCACGCTCATCTACATGCTCACCGGGGGTGGTCCACGCTTCGGGGACGCCTCGGTCCCGCTGGGGCACACCGACATCCTGATCTCGATGGTCTACCAGATCTCCGGGGTCGACGGCTCGGCGCCGAAGAACTTCGGGCTCGCGAGCGCGTTGTCGATCGTCATCTTCGTGATCGTCGGCACCATCTCTGCCCTGGCCTTCCGGAGCACCCGCAAGTTCGAGGAGATCAACTGACATGGCGACCACCTCTGTCTCCGCCTCCG
This sequence comes from Oerskovia sp. 140933, assembly GCF_059651515.1. Lineage (NCBI taxonomy): Bacteria > Bacillati > Actinomycetota > Actinomycetes > Micrococcales > Cellulomonadaceae > Oerskovia > Oerskovia sp. 140933. The sequence continues at coordinate 51,767 of NZ_JAMXIO010000002.1, read as the reverse complement.
CCGGCAAGCAGGCCGGCACGTCCTCGGACGGCTCGTCGGCTCCCCTGGGGCGCACGCGTATGAAGCCCGGCCGGTGGTTCAGCGAGCTCGGCTGGCGCCACCTCGTGGGGCTCGTCGCGGTCGTGTTCGCGGGGTTCCCTCTGGTCTACGTCCTGTCGGCCTCGCTGTCGGAGAACGGCACGCTCACGGGCTCCAACACCCTCTTCGCGGAGGTGAGCACGGCCAACTACGCCGAGCTGGGCGAGTCGATGTTCTGGACGTGGATGGGCAACACGCTCGTCATCGCGATCGCGACCTCGGTCGGCACGGTGCTCATGGGCGCGGCCGCGGCCTACGCCTTCTCGCGGTTCCGCTTCACGGGGCGTCGCGCGGGTCTGACGTCACTGCTCATCATCCAGATGTTCCCGCAGATGCTCGCGTTCATCGCGATCTTCCTGCTGCTGCTGAGCCTCGGCGACGTGGTCCCGGCGCTGGGCCTCGACAGCAAGCTCGCCCTGATCTGCGTGTACCTGGGCGGTGCGCTGGGTGTGAACACGTTCCTCATGTACGGGTTCTTCAACACGGTGCCGCGCGAGCTCGACGAGGCCGCGAAGCTCGACGGCGCGACGCACGCCCAGATCTACTGGACGATCATCCTGCGTCTCGTGGCGCCCATCCTCGCGGTGGTCGCGCTGCTGTCCTTCATCAGCACGTACGGCGAGTTCATGATCGCGCGCATCATCCTGACCTCGGAGTCCAACTGGACGCTCGCGGTGGGCCTGTACGGCTGGGTGTCGTCGTTGCGCGAGGCGAACTGGGGCCTGTTCACGGCGGGGGCGGTCATCTCGACGATCCCGGTCCTGGTCCTGTTCCTCTACCTGCAGAAGTACATCGTGGGTGGCCTGACGGCCGGCTCGGTCAAGGGCTGACCCGTGAGCACCACCAGGCCCGACGACGTCGCGCCCGCCGGCAGCGCCCCCTCGCCACGCGAGGTGGTCGCCCTGGCCCCGCACCACGACGGTTCCGAGGTCTACGTCCCCGGCGGCACGCCGTCGCTCGGGGACGTGGTCCCGGTCCGGGTGCGCGTGCCGCGAGCGCCCGGCGGTGAGGACGCGCAGGTGCGGGCCGTGTGGCTGCGGACCGTGCGCGACGGCGAGCCGCGCCTCTCGCAGGCCCGCCTCGAGCGCGAGGACGAGCACGAGTCCTGGTACGTGGCCGACGTCCTGGTCCACAACCCGGTCACGAGCTACCGCTTCTTCCTCGACGTGCCGGGCGGCTACCGGTGGCTCAACGGGCGCGGGGTCTTCGACCGCGACGTCCCGGACGCCGCGGACTTCCGCCTGACGATCCACCCGCCCGCACCGTCGTGGATGGGCGACGGGGTGGTCTACCAGATCTTCCCGGACCGGTTCGCGCGCTCGGCCGAGGCCGACGACCGGCCGCTCCCGGACTGGGCCCAGCCGGCCGCCTGGGACGACGAGCCGCTCGCGGCCGGCCCCGGCGTCGGGACGCAGTACTACGGCGGGGACCTGCGGGGCATCGAGGAGCACCTCGACCACCTCCAGGCGCTCGGGGTGGGGACGGTCTACCTGACCCCGGTCTTCCCGGGGCGCTCCAACCACCGCTACGACGCGAGCACGTTCGACCACGTCGACCCGCTGCTGGGCGGAGACGAGGCGTACGCGTCGCTCGCGCGCGCCGTGCACGCACGCGGCATGCGCCTGCTCGGCGACCTGACGACCAACCACACGGGCGCGGGCCACGAGTGGTTCGAGCGAGCGCACGCCGACGAAGCGAGCCCGGAGCGCGACTGGTTCTACTGGACGCCGGGCGAACCCGGGTACGTGGGCTGGCTCGAGCACGCGTCGCTGCCCAAGCTCAACTACGGCTCGCCCACGCTCGGGGCGAGGATGATCGACGGGCCGGGCTCCGTCGTCGGGCGCTACCTGCGCGAGCCCTTCTCCCTCGACGGGTGGCGCATCGACGTCGCCAACATGACGGGCCGGTACGCGGACGAGGACCGCACGCTCGAGATCGCCCGCCGCATCCGCGCGACCATGGCCGCGATCAACCCGGACACGGTCCTGATCAGCGAGCACTTCCACGACGCCTCGCTCGACCTGGCGGGCGACGGCTGGCACGCCAACATGAACTACTCGGCGTTCACGCGCCCGGTCTGGACGTGGCTCGCGCCGCACGACTCGACCGTCCCGTTCCTGGGGCTGCCCGTCACGACGCCGCGACGCGGCGGGCGCAGCATGGTCGAGACCATGCGCGACTTCGACGCCGTCCTGCCGTGGTCGGTCACGTCGCGCCAGTGGAACATGCTGGGCTCGCACGACACCCCGCGCCTGCGCTCGATCGTGGGGTCCGAGATGGTCGAGGTCGCCGCGACGCTCCTGCTGACCTACCCCGGCACGCCCGTGATGTTCGCGGGCGACGAGGTCGGGCTCACGGGGATCAACGGCGAGCACGCGCGCGTGCCCATGCCGTGGGACCGTCCTGACCGATGGGACGGCGACACGTTCGAGGTCTACCGCCGGCTCGTCGCGCTGCGGCGGGGGAGTCGGGCGCTGCGCGAGGGCGGCCTGCGCTGGCTCGTGGTCGACGACGACGCCGTGGCGTACCTTCGCGAGACGTCCGACGAGCGTGTGCTCGTCGTCGTGGCACGGGATGCGTGGACCGGGGCCCGCCTGCCACGGCACCTGCTCGCAGGGGACGAGCCGGAGCCGCTGTACGGGGGCTTGTCGCTCGACGTGACGCCGGACGGGCTCGACGTCGCGGGCGACGGTCCGGGCGTCGGGGTGTGGCGCCTGGCCTGAGGCCTCCCGCCCGTCCCACCGAGAAATCCCGTGTGGCAGGATCCGCGGGCGACCCTCGACCGGATCGCTGTCCTCTCCGACGTCCACGGCACCCGGGGCCCGTCGGGCTCCAGCTCGTGCGCGGACGACGTCGAGGCCGAGATCGAGGTCGCGCACCGGCTCGCGACGGCCACGGCCGACGTGCGGGAGGTCGAGCTGCGCACGGGGGTCTGCCGAGGGCTGTCGGCGCGGGGCGAGGAGGCCTGACGCCCCGCTCACCCGGGCGATCCTGTGTACGACCGCCGGGCGCGCGACGCCGATGGATAGGGTGGGTCCCGTGCCCCACACCACGCCAGGAACCGCCCTCGGATACTCGGCCGCCGACGTCGAGCGGTGGCTGCCCGAGCCCCCCAAGAGCAAGGCCCGCACGCCCTTCGAGCGCGACCGGGCGCGCGTGGTCCACTCCTCGGCGCTCCGTCGCCTCGGGGCCAAGACCCAGGTCCTCGGCCCCGGGTCGGACGACTTCGTGCGCACCCGCCTCACGCACAGCCTCGAGGTCGCGCAGGTGGGGCGGGAGATGGGGCGCGCCCTGGGATGCGACCCGGACGTCGTCGACACCGCGTGCCTGGCCCACGACCTGGGACACCCGCCGTTCGGGCACAACGGCGAGCGGGCGCTCGCGGAGATCATGGCGGACCACGGAGGCTTCGAGGGCAACGCCCAGACCCTGCGCCTGCTGACGCGCCTCGAGCCCAAGGTCTTCGCGGCGGACGGCACGCCCGTGGGGCTCAACCTGACGCGCGCGAGCCTCGACGCGAGCGTCAAGTACCCGTGGCGGCGCGGTGAGGGGCCGCGCCGCGCGGACGGGTCCACGACCCACAAGTTCGGCGTCTACCCGGACGACGTGCCCGTCTACACGTGGCTGCGCGAGGGCGCCCCCGAGCACGTCAAGTGCATGGAGGCCCAGGTCATGGACCTGGCCGACGACATCTCGTACTCGGTGCACGACGTCGAGGACGCGATCGTGGGCGGCAAGCTCGACCTCGCCGTCCTGTCCGACCCCGACGAGCGGGCACGCGTCGTGGCCGCCGTCCGCGCCTGGTACGGCGACGCGTACACGGCGGACGAGCTCGACGCCGCGATCAGCCGCCTCGAGGCCACCGGGCACCTGACGCACGGCTTCGACGGGTCGCGCCGGGCGCTCGCGGCCCTCAAGGACTCGACGAGCCAGCTCATCGGGCGCTTCAGCGGGTCGGCGCAGGCCGCGACGCGCGAGGAGTACGGCGACGGCCCGCTCACGCGCTACTCGGCCCGCCTCGTCGTCCCGGAGACGACGTCCGCGGAGATCCTCGTGCTCAAGGGCATGGCCGTGGCGTACGTCATGGCTCCGCGCGAGGAGGAGCCCCTGCACCACCAGCAGCGGCAGGTCCTCGCGGACCTGGTCGAGGTCTTCATCGACAAGGCCCCGGACGCGCTCGAGGCGCCGTTCGCGGCGGACTGGATCGAGGCGCCCGACGACGCCGCTCGCCTGCGGGTCGTCGTCGACCAGGTCGCGTCGCTCACCGACGTGAGCGCGTACCAGCTGCACGAGCGGTGGGTCGGCGGGGCACGCTGAGCCCACCGCTCGGACCGGACCGGCGGCCCGCCGCCGCGCGACGGCCTCCGGTCAGCCCGCGGGCTGCTCGCTCATCCACGCGTCGCTCGCGCGCTGGACGTCCTCCGGCGTGACCGAGTCGGCGACCGTCGTGAAGTACCAGCGGTGCCCGTACGGGCACCGCACCGACGCCTGGCGGAAGCCCTCGAACCAGTCCGCGGGCTCGGACGTGCTCGTCGCGCCTGCGGCGAGCGCCCGGGCGTGGGCCGCGTCGGTGTCGGGCACGGGCAGCGTGAACGACACGGGCGTCGGGCCGTCGGGGTCCGGAGCCACGGAGCCCGCCCCGGGGAACTCCTGCGCGACCGTGAACGTCGAGAAGCCGGCCGCCGTGGGCAGGCGCAGGTCCGAGTGGATCACCGCGTCCCCGGCCGTGATCACGTCGTCGACCTCGGCGCCGAACGCCGCGACGTAGAAGTCGATCGCAGCCCGGGCGTCGGAGACGGCCAGGTTGGGGTGCAGGGCTGACATGTCCATGGTTCCTCCAGGAGTCGGTGCGGGGCCGGGCGCGCGGCGTGCGCCCGGTGACGTGCCGTCGATCCCATGCTCGTGTCGGTGCGCGGTGGCAGTCTTGGAGGAATGCGACACGAACCCGGCAGCGCCGCCGACGGGCCCGCCGCTCCTGGCAGCCCCGGCGTCCCGTCCACGACCTTCGGCGTGGTGGACCCCGCTGCCGCCCGCAGGGCGTTCGCCCTCGGACGCCTGCCCGCACCGACCGACCTGGCGGACCGCGTCGACTGGTTCTGGCTCGTGCGCTGGGACCTCGCGGCGGGGGAGTCGTTCACGCAGACCGTCATCCCGCACCCGTGCGTCAACCTCGTCGCCGAGGCCGGCGGGTTCGCAGCCCACGGCATCCCCGACGGGCTGTTCGACCGCACGCTCGTCGGTTCCGGCGTCGTCGTCGCCGCGAAGCTGCGCCCCGGTGCGCTCGCCGTCCCCCGCGGGGCGTCCGTGCCGGCGTCGGGCGTCCTGGGGCCCGGCGCGGACGAGGCGGGGGAGCGCGCTCTCGCGCTCGCCGGGCGCGGCGACGACGAGGCCGCGGCCGACGTCCTGGCCCGGCTCCTGCGCGAGCGGCTGCCCCCCGACCCCGCACTGTCCCAGGTGTCGCGCGTCCTGGACGCCGTGACCTCCGGGGAGCTCGGCCCCCGGGCCCGCGTGGCCGACCTCGCCCGCGTCGCGGGCACCAGCACCCGCAGCCTCCAACGACTCCTCGGGGAGCGGCTCGGCGTCGGCCCCAAGTGGGTCCTGCAACGCCACCGCGTCCACCTCGCGGCCGAACGCCTGGCCGCCGACCCCGGGCAGGACCTCGCGGCGCTCGCGGTCGACGTCGGGTACTACGACCAGCCGCACCTGGCTGTGGACTTCGTCTCCGTGACCGGTCACACCCCGGGCGCGTACGCCCGCCGGTGCGCGGAATCGCGGGCCCGGCTGCTGCTGCTCGCGTCGTCCTGAGCCGTACCCCGCGCGCCCGGCGCGCCACCGGGTGAGGGCCCTGCGCCCCACCCGGCCGGCGGGACCTACACTCGGTACGTGGCAGGTCTGATCCGACGCGAGGACGTCGACGCGGTGCGCGAACGCGCGAGGATCGACGAGATCGTGTCCTCGCACGTGACCCTCAAGCCGGCCGGTGTCGGATCGCTCAAGGGACTGTGCCCGTTCCACGACGAGCGCTCGCCGTCGTTCCACGTCCGCCCCCAGGTGGGGCGCTGGCACTGCTTCGGCTGCAACGAGGGCGGCGACGTCATCTCGTTCGTCCAGAAGATCGACGGCATGACGTTCACCGAGGCCGTCGAGTACCTCGCGGACCGCGCCGGCGTCCAGCTCCGCTACGAGGAGGGTGGGCCCCAGCGCCCGCGCGAGGAGCCCGGCAGGCGCCAGCGCCTGCTCGAGGCCCACCGCGTGGCCTCGCAGTACTTCTCGGAGCAGCTCTTCGCGCCCGGCGCGACCGTCGCGCGCACGTTCCTGGCCGAGCGCAGCTTCGACCGGGCCGACGCCGAGCGCTTCGGCGTCGGGTTCGCCCCGACCGGCTGGGACTCGCTGCTGCGGCACCTGCGCGGGCGCGGCTTCACCGAGGCGGAGCTCGTCGCGTCGGGCCTCATGAGCCAGGGGCAGCGAGGCATCTACGACCGCTTCCGCGGCCGCCTCGTGTGGCCCATCCGCGACGTCACGGGCGAGACCATCGGGTTCGGCGCGCGCAAGCTCTTCGACGAGGACCAGGGCCCCAAGTACCTCAACACCCCGGAGACCACGCTCTACAAGAAGTCCCAGGTGCTCTACGGGATCGACCTCGCCAAGCGCGAGATCGCCAAGCACAAGCGCGTCGTGGTCGTCGAGGGGTACACCGACGTCATGGCCGCGCACCTGTCGGGCGTCACGACGGCCGTCGCGACGTGCGGCACGGCGTTCGGCACCGACCACGCGCGCATCGTGCGCCGCCTCCTCGGGGACACGACCGCGGGCGGCGGGCTCCAGCTCGCGTCGGGCGCGTCGCTCGGGGGAGAGGTCGTCTTCACGTTCGACGGCGACGCCGCGGGCCAGAAGGCCGCCGTCCGCGCGTTCGGCGAGGACCAGCGCTTCTACGCGCAGACGTTCGTCGCGGTCGAGCCCAGCGGCATGGACCCGTGCGAGCTGCGCATGGCGCGCGGCCCCGAGGGCGTGCGGGCCCTCGTGGACGGGCGCCAGCCCCTGTTCGAGTTCGTCATCCGCACCACGCTCGCCACGTTCGACCTCGACACCGCGGAGGGTCGCGTGGCCGCGCTGCGCGCCGCCGCCCCGGTCGTGGCGGGCATCCGCGACACGGCGCTGCGGCCCGAGTACGCGCGCATGCTCGCCGGATGGATCGGCATGGACTCGGAGTCGGTCCGGCGCGCGGTCTCCGCGGCGGGCAAGGCCGGGGTCCCGCAGACGCTCCCGGCCCCGGTGCGCCCCGCCCAGCCCGCGCCCGACGACGCAGCCCCCGCGGCGCCGTCGGGCCCCGTCTTCTCCGCGCCGGACCCGCGCGACCCCGTGGCCCGCCTCGAGCGGCAGGCGCTCGTCGTCGCGCTCCAGTACCCGCACTTCGTGCCCGCCGAGGAGTTCGACGCGTTCTCCGAGACGGCCTTCGCGACGCCCGCGTGGCGAGCCGTGCACGACGCGATCCGCGCCGCGGGCGGCATGGCCGGTGCGGCCGCGCACCCTGCCGGCCAGTGGGTCGAGCACGTGATCGAGCAGGCCCCGGAGACCGTGCGAGGCATCGTCAACCAGCTCGCGGTCGCACCCCTGCCCGAGGATCGCGAGAACGTCATCCAGGGGTACGTGCAGGGCGTGATCAAGGCCTTCGTGGACCTGGGCCTCACGCGCCGCGTCGCGGACGCCAAGAGCCGCCTGCAGCGTCTCGACCCGGCCGCCGACCCCGACGCGTACGGCGCGGCCTTCGCCGAGCTGCTCGACGTCGAGAAGGAGCGCCGGGAGCTGCGCGAACGGGTCTGAGCCCCCTCCGCCTGCCGTTCCCAGGCGGGCGAGCGCCGAGCGCTCTGGGACGAAGATCACACTCCTCGCGCACCGTTCGCCCCGACCGCGAGACCGGCAGCGGAGGGAAAACGCAGAAGGCCCCTGGCCGGTGTCTCCACCGATCAGGGGCCTTGCGTCCTGCTCCCGCGGTAGGACTTGAACCTACGACCGTCCGATTAACAGTCGGATGCTCTGCCAGCTGAGCTACGCGGGACCGCTCGCCCGCCGATTTGCACCGGTTGGGCGACCGGAGAAAACTCTATCAGCATCAGAGGGGTAGTCCGGACATCGAGCGGACCCGGTCCTCCGCGGCGTCGATCACAGCCCGCGTCCGGGGGTCCTCCAGGTCCACCCCGGCCTCGGCGACGACCTGCGAGAAGAGCGAGCCGTCGGTGTCGCGCCGCACCGCGACCTTGGCGGAACGCCCACCGCCGAGCGCCACGACCTCCGCCAGGACCACCGACGACTGCACGCGCTCACGGACCGCCTGCGCCAGCGCGGTGCGACGGACGTCGGCGAGGTGCAGGACCAGGGGAGGGGCGCCGTCGACCCACTCGACCGTGAGCGACGCCGACCCCGGGTCGTAGCCCGCGCGGTCCACGTCGCACCACGGACGCGCCGACGCGGTGTCACCGGTCGTGGCCAGGACCGTGCGGGTCGCGACGGCCCACGAGCCGTCGGTGAGCTGCGCGGAAGCGAGCACCGCGTCCTTCGGGGCGAGATGCAGGGACCTGCGGGCGTCGTCGGGCAGGGAGCTACGGGCGAACAGAGCCATGCCCCACACGGTACTGCCCGTGCGCCCGCGAGGCCCCCGCCTGCCGGTACGCTTGTCCGCCGAGGGGCAGTAGCTCAGTCGGTCAGAGCATCGGACTCATAATCCGCCGGTCGTGGGTTCAAGCCCCACCTGCCCTACTCGTTCTCCCGGTGCTGGGCGCCCGGCCCGGGCCCGCAGGGTGCCGTTCCCCGGCGCCACGAGGAAGGAAGCGCGCATGAGGCGGTACCTGGCGGACCCCGGAGGCCGCAGTGCGGCAGCCTCGGGCGTCGTCATCGTGACGCTTGCCGTGTTCTTCGCGGACGCGTACCCGGTGGCGTGGATCGCACTCGGTGCCGTCTGGTCGTCCGTCACGGTTCTGACCGTGTGGTCGGTGCACCGCAGGGCGGTCGGCTGATACCGCGCCCCGGAGCGACGCGTGGCGGCCGCGACCAAGGTCTCGGAGGCTGACAGCCACGAGCTCGAGGCCGTCGCCGCAGCGGCCGGGGTGGCGCAGTCCGACGTCGTGCGGGCGGGCATCGAGCTCGCTCTGCGAGGCGTCGGACGTGAGCGACTCATCGCCTACCTGGAGGACGTCGGTCGCGAGGGCGCCAGCGGTGCACTCACCGCGGGACGGCGAGCGCTGCTGGACGGTGCACCACATCGCTCGTGAGCCTGCCCTGGACGCGGCCACGGGTCGTCCACGCTGCCGCCTGACGCCGCACGCCCGCCGGACGAGGACGGCAGCTCCTCGCGCGCACGGGCCGTTCCCGGCGTTCCATGGAGAGCATGACCCTCCGCATCCAGCGCGTCTACGACGACCCCACGCCCGACGACGGCTACCGCGTCCTGGTCGACCGGCTCTGGCCGCGCGGGGTCAGCAAGGAACGGGCGCAGGTCGACCGTTGGCTCAAGGAGGTCGCGCCCTCGAACGAGCTCAGGACCTGGTTCCACCACGACCGTGCCCTCTTCGAGGAGTTCGCCGTGCGGTACCGCGCCGAGCTCGACGAGAACCCGGCCGTCGACGAGCTCCGGACGATCGTCGCCGAGCATCCCGTCGTGACGCTGCTCTACGGGGCGAAGGACGAGCAGGACAACCAGGCCGTGGTGCTGCGCGACTACGTGTCGATGACGAGCTGACGGAGCCCCAGGATTCCGCGCGGCCGAGAACGGGGTTGAGGTCGCTGCGGGCGTCAGAACGACCTCAACGCCGTTCTCGGCGCCGCCCGTCAGTTGCCCCGTGAAACATCCCATACCTCCCGGAGGCCCGGATCGTCCTGTTCGCCGAGCGGGTCGTGGCGGATCGTGCCACGATGCGACGTCCGCTCGACCCGAAGGAGAAGCACCGTGCCTACCGGTACCAACCGCACCACGTCAGGGACCGCCCAGCAGCTCCAGCAGAGCAAGGGGCTGCGCGTCCTCGCCCGCACCGGCTACGCCGTCAGCGGCCTGCTGCACATCATGATCGGCATCATCGCCGTCCGAATCGCGACCGGCTCCGGCGGCGGGCAGGCGAGCGAGACCGGGGCGCTCCAGGAGATCGCCGGGACGACCGGCGGCGGATTCGTCCTGTGGTTCGCGGTCGTCGCGTTCGCAGCGCTCGGGATCTGGCAGGTCCTCGAGGCGGTCGCCGGGACCAAGGGGGCCGCGAACGACCGGACCGCCTATCGCGCCAAGGCTGCCGGCAAGGCCGCGCTCTACCTCGCACTGGGGGTGCTGACCCTGCAGATCGTCACCGGCTCGAGCAGCGGTGGCCAGAAGGACAGCCTCACGGCCACCCTCCTCGCGAACGGTGCGGGACGAGCCCTGGTGGCCGCGGTCGGCGTCGGGATCGTCGTGGCCGGCGTCTACCACGTGGTCAAGGGGTGGAAGAAGCGCTTCCTGAAGGACCTCGAGGGCAACGCTCGCGGCCAGGTCGGCCACGCCGTCGTGGTCCTCGGTCGCGTCGGCTACATCGCCAAGGGCATCGCGCTCGGCGTCCTCGGCGCGCTCGTCGTGACCGCCGCCGTCACGGCCGACCCTGCCAAGGCGAGCGGCCTCGACGCCGCCCTCCGGACCATCGGCGAGCAGCCCTTCGGCGCCTTCCTCCTGACCGCCACGGGCATCGGGTTCGCGGCCTACGGGGTCTACTCGTTCGCGCGTGCCCGGTACGCCCGGATGTGAGACGGCCGGGGGCGACATGGAAGAATGGCGCCCATGGCGATGAGAGAGATCCGTGTGATCCCGGACCCCGTGCTCCGCACCCCGTGCGACGAGATCACCACCATCGACGACCGGGTGCGCTCGCTCGTCGCAGACCTGGTGGAGACCGTCGACTACGAAGGTCGGGCCGGCCTCGCCGCCAACCAGATCGGCGTCAACCTGCGCGCCTTCTCGTGGAACATCGAGGACGAGATCGGCTACATCCTCAACCCGAAGATCGTCGAGCTCTCGGACGAGATCCAGGACGGTGACGAGGGCTGCCTGTCGGTCCCAGGCCTCTGGTACCCGACGCGGCGCGCCTGGTACGCGCGCGTCGTGGGCATGGACCTCGACGGGAACGAGATCACGGTCGAGGGGACCGAGCTCATGGCTCGCTGCCTGCAGCACGAGACGGACCACCTCGACGGGATGCTCTACCTGGACCGTCTGGACCGCGCGGTCCGCAAGAAGGCCATGCGGGAGATGCGCGCCCAGCTCTGAGAACGCCCCCGGGACGGTGTCGTCCCCCTCCTCGCCGGCGTCACGGCGCCCTGTGAGGAGGGGGACGGCGCCGTCTGCCGACCGGGCGTCCGACCGTCGGAGCACACCGGCCGCGGGAGGGTGAATTCCACGGGAGGTGGGTCTGCCCTCGCGAACGGCCCGACACTCGGGCAGGATATGGCTCGTATACCGTTGGGCGTTCAGACATGATGGTTCACCCCTGGTGAGGACGTTGGGGAAGACGAAACCTCGACCTAGGGAGGAACGACATGACTGGTGCCATCACACGCGGTGTTCTTTTCGTGCACTCGGCGCCCCGGGCGCTGAGCCCGCACCTGGAGTGGGCAGCCGGGAACGTCCTGGGCGTGCGCGTCGCGCTGGACTGGACCGAGCAGCCCGCCGCGCGCGACCTCTACCGGGCGGAGCTCGCCTGGCAGGGCGCGCAGGGGACGGGCGCCCGCCTCGCCTCGGCGCTGCGCGGCTGGTCGCACCTGCGCTACGAGGTCACCGAGGACGCGAGCCACGGGGCCGACGGCGCCCGCTGGTCCCACACCCCTGACCTGGGCATCTTCCATGCCGTGACCGACGTGCACGGCAACGTCGTGATCCCCGAGGACCGGGTGCGTGCCGCGCTCGAGGTCTCGCACGACAACCGGGCCATGCGCGAGGCCCTGCACCTGGCCCTCGGCAAGGCGTGGGACGACGAGCTCGAACCCTTCCGTCACGCCGGTGAGGACTCCAACGTGCGCTGGCTCCACCGCGTGGGCTGAACCCGCCCGACCCCGTCACGGGGCTCCCGACGACCTCGTCGTCCGATGCCTGCCGGCTACTAGGACCCGGCAGGCATCGTCGTCTCCGGGCGCGGCTGCTCCGGGGCCCCCGCCCCGCCCGACCCGGCGGTCCCCTCGGTGCGGTGGCCCGCGGCGGCACCGACCGGCTGGAGGTCCGTGTCGGGGCCCACCGGGGCGACGGGCTCCGGCGGGGCAGCGCGCGGGCGACGGCGCACCCGGTCCCACCCGCGCCGCAGGACGGGTGCCAGACGGCGTTCGGCGGCCTGGTACGTCACGTCGCGGATGAAGATCGCGTCGATCGCGATCATGGTCATCGAGAAGTACATGAGGCCCATGAGCACCCCGATGCCCAGGTGCATGCCCGTGATCGCGACGAGCGCGAGGATCCGGGTGGACCGGCGCAGCAGCAGGAACGGGAAGAAGAGCTGCACGAACACCGCGCTGTAGCTGAGGATCGCGATGAGCACCCCCGACCGTCCCATGACCTCGGTGACCGCAGGCCAGGTCGAGAACTCGTCGAGCTGGAAGACGTAGTAGATCGCGGTGCCGTGCTGCCACATGCCGCCCTGGATCTTGTACATGGCCGAGGCCACGTAGACCACGAAGATCTGGAACGCGATGAGGACCACGCCGCCGTTGTGCAGCAGCGTCGCGAGCCACGCCCACGACGCGAACCGCGAGGGCCTGCCGGCAGCGGCGGCCGCGCGCCGCCGTCGGGCATCGAGGGACCACCGGCCCGACGTGTCCACGAAGAGCATGTACAGCAGGACCATGCGCAGGAGCTGGATGCCCCCGTCGCCGATGTACGCGTTGGTGCGGAACAGCGCGAGGTAGAGCACGAACAGCACGGGGATCACGATGCGCGATCGCCAGCCCAGGACCAGCAGCACCGACAGGACGATCAGCGCGACGTACTGCAGGTCGAAAGTCCAGGGCGGCGCCGACCCGTCGAAGAGGACGTCGAGCCACGAGGGGAACTCGTCGACCTCGACCCGTCCCTGCGCGAAGCTGCGGCCCGCGCCCCACGCGAGGCTGCGATCACCCCAGTTCGCCACGAGCTGCACCGCGATGATCAGCCCGAAGCCGATCCGGAGCACCGCGACGCCGTAGGACGCCTTGCGGGAGTCGAGCATCCACGACTCGCCCGCGGCCCAGGTGCTGCGCACCCAACCCGTCGCGCCCGCCACGAGCTCCCGCACCCCCAGGGTGCCGGTGTCCTCGCTCATGAGACCCACCCTCCGAAGACGCTGCTGAACCCGGCCCGGGCCTGAGAGGTGACCGGCGACGGGTCGCGCCAGCCCAGCCGGGTGAACTGCTCCTCGGGACGCTGGATCCCGGGCGTGAGCCGCTGCTCGAACGGCACGACCCCCTGCGTCGACGTGCTCATCTGGATCGCGACCAGGTCCTGGTCCGGCCACAGGTCCATCGCGGCGAGCGTGCCGAACTCGTAGAGCGAGTCCTCGGAGAGCAGGTACGCGTCCATGGTGCTCACGCTCATCCCCGTCCCCAGGAGGGCCCGCGTGAGGTCCTGCCGCCCGCTCTGCCCGTCGGCCGAGACGTGGTCCGAGTGGACGACGGCCTGCTGCTGGCCCTCGAGCGAGCTGTAGGACGTGGTGAAGAAGCGGTTCATGCTCACCGGGATGCGCCAGGTGCGGGTCGGCAGGATCTGGTGCCGCACCTGCTCGTTGAAGACGTCCCCCAGGTTGGCCCACTCGGAGACGGACTCGACGCCGGCCTCGTCCGTGGTCGTCGCGCGCACCCACACGCGCAGGTCGACCGACTGCGGGTCCGGCGCGAAGATCTGCCAGTTCTGCGCGAACAGGGGATACATGTGCCTGGACGTGACCGGCGAGGCCTTGTCGTTGATCGCCGACGTGGGCGCGGCCCAGAGGAAGGTCGAGAACATGTGGAACGCGACCAGCGCCGCCACGACGACCAGGGCGACGCGTTGCGCGACCGTGCGGGAACCCGCGGAGCTCACCGTGCACCTCCACATCGAGGACGGCCCGAACGACCGCGTTCGAGGAATGATAACCGGTGCTAACGATCCCACGGAATCCCCGCCGGGCAGGGCGACCGGCGGGCCCCGGGGTGGCCGGCGGGCCGCCCCGGGGCCTTCACCGTCCGGACGCGACGACGCCCGGCGGGCCGGAGCGGACCGAGGTCCACCCCACCCACCGGGCGTCGTCAGGTCCCCGGGCGCCGCGCCCGGGGGAGGGTCAGGCGTTCGTCACCACGAGGGCCACGTTGTGCCCGCCGAACCCGAACGAGTTGTTGATCGCGGCGATGTCGCCCGCGGGCAGCGTCGCCGGGGTGTCGCGCACCAGGGGGACCTGGAGCTCGGGGTCCGGCTGCGCGACGTTGATCGTGGGAGGAGCCAGCCGCTCGTGCACCGCCTTGACCGTGAAGATGGTCTCCAGGGCCCCCGCACCGCCCAGCAGGTGGCCGGTCATGGACTTGGTCGCCGACAGCAGGACGTGGTCCGCGTCGTCGCCCAGCACCGTGCGGATCGATCGGGTCTCGGTGAGGTCCCCGACCTTGGTCGAGGTGGCGTGGGCGTTGACGTGCACGACGTCGCGCGCCTCGACCTTCGCCTCGGCGAGCGCTCGGGTCATCGCGGCGACCTGACCGCGGCCCTCGGGGTCCGGCGAGGTGATGTGGTAGGCGTCGGCCGACAGGCCCACGCCGCCGATGCGGGCGTAGACGCGTGCACCGCGGGCGGCGGCGTGCTCGGCGCTCTCCAGCACCACGATGCCCGCGCCCTCACCGATCACGAATCCGTCGCGGTCGACGTCGTAGGGACGCGAGGCGCCCTGCGGGTCGTCGTTGCGCAGGGACAGGGTGCGCGAGGCGGCGAACGCGGCGATCGGCATGGGGTGGATCGTGGCCTCGGTGCCGCCGGCCACGACCACGTCCGCGCGACCTGCACGGATCATGTCGATGCCGTAGCCGATGGCCTCCGCACCCGACGCGCAGGCCGAGACCAGCGCGTGCGCACCGGCCTGTGCGCCGAACTCGAGCGAGACGTACGCCGCGGGGGAGTTGGGCATGAGCATGGGGACCGTCATGGGCAGCATGCGGCGCGCGCCGCGCTCCTTGAGCGTGTCCCAGCCCTCGAGGGTGGTCCAGATGCCGCCGATGCCCGACGACACGACCGCGCCCAGGCGCTCGCCGTCGACCCCGGGGCTGCCCGCGTCGGCCCAGGCCTCGCGCGCCGCGATCATCGCGTACTGCGTCGAGGGGTCCATGCGCTTGATCTCGGGGCGGGGGAGGACGTCCTCCGGCTTGACCTTGATCTGGGCGGCGAACGTCACGGGGATCTCGTAGCGCTCGGCCCAGTCGTTCTCGAGGGTGCGCGCGCCGGACTGACCGGCGAGGGCGGCGGCCCACGTGGAGGCCACGTCCCCGCCGAGCGGCGTGGTGGCGCCGAGGCCGGTGACGACGACTTCGCGGGGGGAGGTCATGGCAGCTCCAGGTGTCTGAGGGGGAAGAGGGAGGGGCGGGCAGGCCGGCGGTGCGTCGACCGCCGGCCCGCACCGGCCAGGTCCACGGGACCTGGCGCAGGTCGGCAGGTCAGGCCTGCGCGCCCGTGATGAACGACACCGCGTCGCCGACGGTCGCGAGGTTCTTGACCTCTTCGTCGGGGATGCGGACGCCGAACTTGTCCTCGGCGTGCGTGACGATCGTCATCATCGAGAGCGAGTCGATGTCGAGGTCGTCCGTGAAGGACTTCTCGGCGACGACGGCGTCCGTGGGGAGGCCGGTCTCTTCGCTGACGATCTCCGCCAGTCCAGCGAGGACTTCCTGCTCGGTGTAAGCCATGGGATTCTCCTTCTGAGGGGTACCGGGGCCGTCCGGCACCGGGAACTTGCAGTGGAACAGTGGGTCGTGCGTCGTCGTGCCCTGGTCGACCAGCGGGGCCGGCCGGGGGACGGACAGGATGATTCTCCCCTACGGGAGGACGATCACCTGCGCCGCGTAGACGAGGCCCGCGCCGAAGCCGATCTGCAGCGCGAGGTCGCCCGACCGTGCGAGCCCCTCCGCGAGCAGGCGCTCGGTCGCGAGCGGGATCGAGGCGGCCGAGGTGTTGCCCGTCTCGGCGATGTCGCGTGCGACGGCGACGGACTCCGGCAGGCCCAGCTGCTTGATCATCTGGTCGATGATCCGCATGTTGGCCTGGTGCGGGATGAAGGCCTGGACGTCCTGTGCGGTCACGCCCGCGGCCGCGAGGGCCTTCTCGGCGACCGGTGCCATCTGGAAGGCGGCCCACTTGAAGACCGTCTGACCGTCCTGGCGCAGAGTGGGCCAGCCGAGCTCGGGGTGCTCGCGCAGGTCGGACCAGGCGTGGGTCTGGCGGATCGCGGGAGCCTTGCCACCGTCCGAGCCCCAGATCGTCGGGCCGATGCCCGGCGTGTCCGAGGGCCCGACGACCGCCGCGCCGGCGCCGTCGCCGAGCAGGAAGGAGATGCTGCGGTCGGTCGGGTCGACGAAGTCGCTCATCTTCTCGGCACCCACCACGAGGACGTGCTGGGCCGCGCCCGAGCGCACCAGGGCGTCGGCCTGCGCGATGCCGTACGCGTACCCCGCGCACGCGGCCGAGATGTCGTACGCCGCAGCGGGCGTCGCGCCGATCCGGTCCGCGAGCACGGCCGCGGCGGCCGGCGTCTGGTGGAAGTAGGTCGTCGTCGCGAACAGGACGGCGTCGATGTCCCCGCCCGTCAGCCCGGCGGTCGCGATCGCCTTGCGGGCCGCGGCCTCCGACAGGTCCAGCACGTCGACGTCGGCCCCCGCGCGGCGGCGCGTGACGATGCCCGTGCGCTGGCGGATCCACTCGTCGGACGAGTCGATCGGGCCCGCGAGGTCGTCGTTCGTCACGACGTTCTCGCCACGGACCCCGCCGATCCCCAGGATGCGCGAGTGCTCGGCGCCCGCGGCCTGCCGGATCGTCAGCGCGCTCACGCCGAGGGCTCCGCCGCGGCGCCCTCGACGGCCGAGCCGGAGGCGCCCGCGTCGCTGTGGCGCGCGATCAGGTCCCGTGCCTTGTCGATGTCCGCGGTCGACTTGACCGCGACCGTCTCCACGCCGGGGAGCGTACGGCGCGCGAGGCCCGTGAGGACCCCGCCCGGCGCGAGCTCGAGGATCGCGGTCACGCCGAGCGACGCGAGCGTCTCCTGGCACAGGTCCCAGCGGACCGGGGCCGCGATCTGGGCCGTGAGACGCGAGAGGACGTCGCCCTTCACGCCGAACAGGCCACCGGACTCCGCACCCGAGATGCTCGCGTACGAGGCGCCGTCGGCGTTCGAGAGGAGCGGCAGGCGCGGGTCCGTCGCGTCCCACCCGGCCGCGACCGGGGCGAACGCGTCGAGCGCGGACTGCATGAACGGGGTGTGGAACGCGCCCGCGACCTGGAGCGGGATGACCCGCGCCCTGGCGGGCGGGTTCTCCCCGAGCGCCGCGATGCCCTCGAGCGAGCCCGCGGCGACGACCTGACCACCGCCGTTGACGTTCGCGGGCCACAGGCCCGCGGCCTCGATCGCGGCGAGGACCTCGTCGGCGTCGCCCCCCACGACCGCGGCCATGCCGGTCGGGGTCGCGGCCGCGGCCTCGGCCATGAAGCGGGCGCGGCGGGTCACCAGCCCCACGGCGGCGGCGTCCTCGAAGACCCCGGCCACGGCAGCGGCGGCGAACTCGCCGACCGAGTGGCCAGCGGTCACGTCGACGACCTCGCACGTGTCCCGACCGTCGAGGATCGCGCGCAAGGCGATCAGCGAGGCGGACACGATGAGCGGCTGGGCCACCGCGGTGTCACGGATGGTGTCGGCGTCGGACTCGGTGCCGTGGGCACGCAGGTCGAGGCCGGACGCGGCGGAGAACGCGTCGAGCTGCGCGGGGACCCCGGGCAGCTCGAGCCAGGGGGCGAGCATTCCGGGGGACTGGGAGCCCTGTCCAGGGCACAAGACGGCTAGCACCCGTCAACTGTGCCAACCGGGGCGGTCCGTGTGACGTCACGACCCGCACCAACCTTGTCGGGGCCGTTTGTGCCGAACCTACAAGAACCGCGGCGCGGCCCCGTGCGCACGCACGGCCCGCCGCGTGCCGACCGTCACGGAGGGCCGTCGCTCAGCGGCCCGCGGGCCCCGAGGACAGCTGACCGAGTGCGAGCGCGACCTGGAGCACGAACGACTCGCGCGCGTCGAGCGGGTCCCAGCCCGTGATCTCGGCAACCTTGCGCAGGCGGTAGCGGACCGTGTTGGGGTGCACGTACAGGCTGCGCGAGGCGGCCTCGAGCGAGCGGCCCGTGCCGAGGTACGCCGAGAGCGTCTCGAGGATCGCGCCCGTGCTCTCCAGGAGCGGACGGTAGGCCTGGACGACGAGGGTCCGGCGGGCCGTGGTGTCGCCCGTCAGGACGCGCTCGGGCAGCAGGTCGTCCGCGAGGACCGGCCGCGGCGCCTGGGGCCACGCGGGGGCCGCGGCCAGCCCTGCGAGCGCGGCCTGCGCCGAGCGGGCGGCGTCGTCGAGCGAGGGGACCGTGGGGCCGATGACGACGGGGCCCGGGCCGAACCGGGGGAGCAGCGACGCGGCCGCGGCCTGCAGGTCGCCCGCGCCGCCCAGGACCAGGACCAGGCGGTCGCCGTGGATCCCGACGAGCGCGTCCCCGGCGGCGCGCCGGGTCGCGCGGCGCAGCTCGGCCGTGCGCAGGTCGTCGAGGGCCGACGTCGCGGTACCCACCATGACCAGCGTCGACCCGTGCCCGCTCCACCCGAGCGCCGAGACGCGTGAGCGCAGCGAGTCGTCGCCGTCGCCGCGGATCAGGGCGTCGACGATGAGGGCCTCGAGGCGTGCGTCCCACGCCCCCCGGACCTCGGCCGCGCGGGCGTAGACCTCGGCCGCCGAGAACGCGACCTCGCGCGAGTAGCGCAGCACGGCCTCGCGCAGGTCGCGCTCGCCGCCCGGGATCGCGAGCCGGTCGGAGTAGGCCTCGACGACCTCGACCACGATCCGTACGAGCTGGAGGGTGTGCTGCAGCGAGATGGACCGGGTCAGCTCGGACGGGGCGGCGGCGAAGATCTCGCTGACCCCGTGCGGCGGAGAGGCAGGGTTGGCGTACCAGGTCACGAACGCCGTGATGCCCGACTGCGCGACCAGACCCACGTACGACCGGTCCTCCGCGGGCAGCGCCCGGTACCAGGGGAGGTCCTCGTCGAGGCGTCGCAGGGCTGCGGCGGCCAGCATCCCGCTGCCGTCCCGAAGTCGCTGCAGGTTGTCGGTGTTCCCCGTGATCGGCACGTCCCGAGCATACGGCGTCCGGGCGGCATCGTTGTGGGGAGTCCACAAAACCTGACCGTGCGCTGTGTGGTCTTCCGGGGGCGAGCCGCACCGGAGCCGCTAGTGTCGATCCATGGCCCTGATGCCCCGACTCCGACAGCTCATGCGACGCCCGTCCTCGGCGTCGAAGGTCGGCGCGCGCCGTCCGACCAGCGCCGAGCGCCGCGGCGACACCGTGCACGAGGACGCGCTGCGCGCGATGCTCGTCGACGACCCCAACGACGAGCGGGCCTTCCAGGCGCTCGCGGAGATCGTCCGGCGCCGGGCCGCGGAGTCCCACGTGTCGGCCGACCCGCTCGCGGCACCGGCCGACGAGAGCGAGAAGCAGCGTGCCGCCGACCTCGCCGTCTGGGCGCTCGCCGAGGAGCTCGCGGGGCACCCGCGCGGGTGGTACCCGCTCGTCGAGCTGGGACGGCTCTCGCTCGACGACGACCAGGAGGCGGCGCTGCGGCGGTTCGCGACGGCCGCCGAGCGGGACCCGTCGGGGCTCGCGCTCGCCGAGAGCATGGAGATCCTGCGCGAGGCCGGGCTCCCGGTCGAGGCCCTCGGGCTCGGGGTGGGGCACTGGCGGGCCAAGGAGCACACCCCTGCGGCCGGGCGCGAGCTCGTCCTGGCCGCGATCGAGGCCGACCGCATCTTCGAGGCCAAGCACCACCTCGCGTCGCTCGGGCTGTACCCCGACCGCGCCCTCGTGGTGCCGCTGCAGCACGAGCTCACGCTCGCGATCGCGCACGCGGAGCAGCACCGCTCGGGCACGTAGCCCTCACCCGGGGACGCAGCCCGACGGCCGCGCACCCGCCCCGCGGAAGGGCGCGCCCCGCGTCACCCGCCCCCCCGAACGCCGACGGCGCCGCTCACCTCGCGCGGGGAGCGGCGCCGTCGGGCACTACGGGCGGGGGACGATCAGGAGTCGCCGCCCGCGTTGCCGGACGTGCCGGCCGTGACGTCCATCAGACGGTACTTCTCGATCGCCTGGGCAGAGGCCTCCGCGGGGACCTTGCCCTGCTTCGCGAGCTGCTGGAGCACGCGGACGACCACGGACGGGCCGTCGATCTTGAAGTGACGACGGGCCGCGGCACGCGTGTCGGAGAAGCCGAAGCCGTCCGCACCGAGCACCGCGTAGTCGCCCGGGACCCACTGCCGGACCTGGTCCGGGACGAGGTGGTCGTAGTCGCTCGTCGCGACGAACGGTCCCTCGGCGCCCTGGAGCTTGGCCGTCAGGTACGGCACGCGCGGCGTCGCGGCCGGGTTGAGGAACGCGTCCTGCTCGGCGGCCAGGCCGTCGCGGCGCAGCTCGTTCCAGCTCGTGACGCTCCAGACGTCGGCGGAGACGCCCCAGTCCTTCTCGAGGAGCTCCTGCGCCTCCAGCGCCCACGGCACGCCCACGCCCGAGGCGAGGATCTGCGCCTTGGGACCCGAGGCCTCGGACACCTTGATGCGGTGGATGCCGCGCAGGATGCCCTCGACGTCCACGTCCTCCGGCTCGACCGGCTGCTGCATGGGCTCGTTGTAGACCGTCAGGTAGTACATGACGTTCTGGTCGCGCCCGTCCTCGCCGTGACCGTCCTTGCCCGGCCCGTACATGCGCTCGATGCCGTCGCGCACGATGTGGCGGATCTCGTAGCCGTAGATCGGGTCGTACTGGACGATCGCCGAGTTGGTGCCGGCGAGCAGCGGCGAGTGACCGTCCGCGTGCTGGAGGCCCTCACCGGTGAGCGTCGTGCGCCCGGCCGTCGCGCCGATGATGAACCCGCGCGTGAGCTGGTCGCCCGCGGCCCAGAACTGGTCGCCCGTGCGCTGGAACCCGAACATCGAGTAGAAGATGTAGAACGGGATCATCACCTCGCCCTGCGTGGCGTAGGAGGTGCCGACCGACTGGAACGCGGCCGCGGAACCGGCCTCGTTGATGCCGGTGTGCATGATCTGCCCGGCCTCGGACTCCTTGTAGCTCAGCATGAGCTCGCGGTCCACGGCGAGGTAGTTCTGGCCCTGCGTGTTGAAGATCTTCGCGGACGGGAAGATCGAGTCCAGACCGAACGTCCGGGCCTCGTCCGGGATGATCGGCACGATGCGCTTGCCGATCTCCTTGTCCTTGATGAGGTCCTTGAGCAGCCGGACGAACGCCATGGTGGAGGCGATCTCCTGGTTGCCCGAGCCCTTCTTGAGGATCTCGTACGTCTTGTCGCCCGGCAGCGTGACCGGGGCCGGCGCGGCCCGGCGCTCGGGCACGTACCCGCCGAGCTGACGACGACGCTCCTGCATGTACTGGATCTCCGGCGCGTCCGCACCCGGGTGGTAGTACGGGGGCTCGTACGGGTTGGCGTCGAGCTCCTCGTCCGTGATCGGGATGCGCAGCGAGTCGCGCAGCGTCTTGAGGTCGGCCAGGCCGACCTTCTTCATCTGGTGCGTCGAGTTGCGTCCCGCGAAGCCCGACCCCAGGCCGTAGCCCTTGACCGTGTGCGCCAGGATGACCGTCGGCTGGCCCGTGTGGGCCGTGGCCGCCGCGTACGCCGCGTACAGCTTGCGGTAGTCGTGGCCGCCACGCTTGAGGGCCCAGATGTCGTCGTCCGACATGTTCTCGACGAGCGCCTTGGTGCGCGGGTCGCGACCGAAGAAGTGCTCACGGATGAACGCGCCGCTCTCGGCGCGGTAGGTCTGGTAGTCGCCGTCGGGCGTGACGTTCATCAGGTTGACGAGCGCACGGTCCTTGTCGGCGTTGAGCAGGGTGTCCCACTCGCGGCCCCAGATGACCTTGATGACGTTCCAGCCCGCGCCGCGGAACTGCGCCTCGAGCTCCTGGATGATCTTGCCGTTGCCGCGGACCGGGCCGTCGAGGCGCTGCAGGTTGCAGTTGACCACGAAGTTCAGGTTGTCCAGGCCCTGCTGCGCGGCGAGCTGCAGCATGCCGCGGCTCTCCGGCTCGTCCATCTCGCCGTCGCCGAGGAAGGCCCAGACGTTCTGCTGGCTCGTGTCCTTGATGCCGCGGTTGTGCAGGTAGCGGTTGGTCCACGCCTGGTAGATCGCGGAGGCCGGGCCGAGACCCATCGAGACCGTGGGGAACTCCCAGAAGTCCGGCATGAGGCGCGGGTGAGGGTAGGACGGCAGGCCGCCGCCCGCGTGCGACTTCTCCTGGCGGAACCCGTCGAGCTGGTCGGCCGAGAGGCGGCCCTCGAGGAACGCGCGCGCGTACACGCCGGGGCTCGCGTGACCCTGGAAGTAGACCTGGTCACCGCCGCCCGGGTGGTCCTTGCCGCGGAAGAAGTGGTTCAGGCCCACCTCGTACAGCGTCGCGACCGACGCGTAGGACGAGATGTGCCCGCCGACCCCGATCCCGGGGCGCTGTGCACGCGTGACCATGACGGCGGCGTTCCAGCGGTTCCAGCTGCGGTAACGGCGCTCCATGGCCTCGTCACCAGGGAAGTACGGCTCCTCGTGCACACCGATGGTGTTGACGTAGGGGGTGTTGACCGACGTCGGGATCGCCACGTTGCGCTCGCGTGCCCGCTTGAGCATGTTGAGCAGGACGTAGCGCGCACGCGGGCCGCCGCGGTCGTCGATCAGTCCGTCCAGGGACTCGACCCACTCGCTCGTCTCAGCGGGGTCGATGTCCGGTACTTGGCTGAGCAGACCGTTGATCAGCGGTCCGGTCTCGTCAAACGAAGCCACCAGCAACCTCATATCTTGTTCGGAGCGGTATTCGGATTGAATCACGGCGCGGTACACCGTGCCCGCTCACCTCCAGCCACTCCTGCGGGGCGGGAGCAGCCGCTGGTGGCGACCGTGCCCTCCACACTGTCGGGTGGTCGAACCATTCTGTTACCCCGCGGCCTGGAAGTCACACCACAAGGGGGTCAAGAGAGCGTGATCTCCGTGACACAGGAGTGTGTGCGTCCGGTGAGCAGAGCGTGCAGGAGGGTGCCTCGTCGGGGTGCGCGGGACGCCCGCACGCCCGACGACGCAGCCCGCGCAGGGTGATCGAGGCACCTTCCAGGGTGCGTCGACGTTGTGCCGAGTGCAGAACCCCGCAACACTGGTGCAACTGCGCCGGTCGAGATGCCGCGTGCGACGCACCCGCTCTGCTGAGGCACGCGGGAGTGGCGTGGGCTACCTTTGCCAAGCAGGTCACAGATCATCGAGCAGTACGAAGAAGGGAAAGAGACACAAGTGGGAGCGACGCCGGACCCCCAGGGTGCAGGACGCCTGGGGTTCCTCTCTGGCCATGTGGTGCAGGAGTTCGGTTGGGGTGAGGACGTCGACGACGACCTCCGCGCCGAGATCGAGGAGCTCGTCGGCTCCGAGCTGGTGGACGAGGACTACGGCGACGTCACCGACGGTGTCGTGGTCTGGTGGCGCGAGGGCGACGGCGACCTGACCGACATGCTCGTCGACGTCCAGACCGTGCTCGACGACGGTGGGCTCATCTGGATCTTCACGCCCAAGGCGGGCCGCGAGGGCCACGTGGGGCACAACGACCTGCAGGAGGCCGCGACCACGGCCGGGCTGCACGCCACGAGCACCTTCGCGATCGCGCCCGACTGGTCCGCGACCAAGCTCGGCACGCGTGGTCGTGGGCGCTGAGCCTGCCCCGGGTGGCGCCCCGGCGCCCGAGCTGACGGTACGGCCCGGCGACCTCGCCCCGGACTTCACGCTCACCGACACGCACGGCACCCCGGTCCGGCTCTCGGAACTGCGCGGCGGCCCCGTCCTGCTCGTGTTCGTGCCGTTCGCCTTCTCGGGGACGTGCACGAGCGAGCTGTGCGAGCTCCGCGACAACATCGAGGACTTCGAGACCGCGGGCGTCACGCTCTTCGCGATCTCGTGCGACCCCGTGTTCTCGCTCAAGGCCTGGGCCGCGCAGGAGGGCTACACGTTCGGGCTCCTGTCCGACTTCTGGCCGCACGGCGAGGTCTCGCGCCAGTACGGGGTGTTCGACGACGAACGCGGCCTCGCGATCCGCGGCAGCTTCCTGATCGACGCGGACGGCGTCGTCCGGTGGTCCGTCGTGAACCCGCGCGGGCAGCGTCGGGACCTCGCGGGGTACCGGGCGGCGCTCGCGTCCCTCTGACGGTCGTTCCCTCGACGGGCGCGCCGCTGCCTCGTGCTGCGGTGCGCCCGTCGTGCGTCGGGGGCCGTCGTTGGAGCCGGTGCGTCTCGGTCCACCGTGCGACGGACGTGCGCCCTGCTCCGCGCGCGGTGACCGCCGCCGTCGGGCAGGCTATGCCCGATCTGCGACCGATGTGCCGAGTGGTGCCGGTGACCCGGTAGGCTGTGCACCGCTGTTCTGGGGCCTGTAGCTCAGTTGGTTAGAGCGCCACGCTTACACCGTGGATGTCGGGGGTTCGAGTCCCTCCGGGCCCACCCCAGCCCTCGCTCGGCGAGGGTACGCGAGGTCGAGCGATCACCAGGCTCCCTCGCCGCTCACCGCCGGTGGACCTCCCTTCGCCGGACCTCCCGCGTCCGGTCGTCGACGGGTTGCGGCTGCGGCGAGCGCCCCGGCAGCGTCACCCGGCCTCGCTCTACTGACAGCATCGACGCGTGTCGGTGGCTTCTCCTACTGTGACCGACGACGCCGTGCCGATGGAGCGCGGCGGCCCCCGGACCCCGGTCCGGCGGCCCGGAGCAGACGGTGGGACGCGTGTTCGAGAAGATCAGAGGGTGGCTCCAGGGAGACCACGACGGTGCGGTCGAGGGCGGCGGCACGTCGCCCGGTGCGGACCGTGCGGACGACGGGCGGCGGGGCGGGCCGTCGGCGAGGCTGGTCGACGGCCTGAAGATCCTCGACGCGGACACCGAGGGCCTCGCGGCCCGCGCGGTCGCCTACGTCCACGCCGGCGACGGGCCCGAGCTCCTCACCGAGCTCTCCCAGCGCGGCGACGACGCGCTCGACCGCCTCCTCGACCGCCCTGCGACGCTGGGCAGGTGGTCGTACACGACCCAGGCCCAGGACAAGGCCATCAAGGAGCGCGTACCCGGCTGGACCGTGAACAAGGGCGTCACGGCCCGCAACAACCTCTACACCCTCACCGAGCCCGTCCGGATCGAGGCCCTCATCCGCCTGGGACGGCTCCTCGCCGCCGTCTCTCCCGACGTCTCGCGCACCTCGGACCGGCTCCCCGCCTGGTACGCGGCACTCCTGACCGACGTCGCCAAGTCCTGCAGCGGCCGACGCACGACGGGCAAGGGCGACAAGCCCGGCATCCGCGGAGGCTGGACCCCCGAGCTGCTCGTCGCGATCGCGCGAGAGGGCGGCGTCGCCGACGGACGCATCCCGGCCGCCGTCGTCTCCGCGATCTTCGACCGCCCCGCCACGGCCGACTACTACGGCGACCCGCTCGCGACGTTCGCGGCCCAGCCGGGAGTCGAGGAGTACCTGCTCGCCCACCTCCAGGAGACCAGCGACGCGGCCGCCGCGCTGCGCGCGACCGGCAAGGTCGAGCTCCTCCGGTTCCTGCGCCCCCGGCCCGGCGTGCGCGACGCGTTCGTCGGGCTCGTCGCGCAGCTCGCGACCGACAACGCGAAGTCGGTGCGCGAGCAGGCAGCCGGCAACCTGGCGACCCTGCCCGCCGCCCACCAGGTCGAGCTCCTCGAACCTCTCCTGACCACGATGCCCGCGAGCCGCCTCGCCGGGCTGGTGACCCACCTCGCGGGCGTCGAGGGCGGGCTCGACGCCCTCCGCCGCGCCCACGCCGCCGACGGCCGCGGCGCTCGCGGCACGCTGCTCTCGAACGCGATCGAGCGCGCCACGGCCCTCGACGTCGAGACGGTCGTGGTCGACGAGCCCCTCGACCTCCCGCCCTTCACCCCGCTGCCCGACGCCGAGCTCGGCGAGCCGTTCGTCCGCTCGGCGCGCGACGCGGTCGACCGCCGCCTGGCGGCAGCCCGCAAGGAGCTCGAGGACCTCGAGGCACTGCCCAAGGCCGACGCCCAGAACTGGCGGCTCTCCCACGCCCGGGGAACGGTCAAGGACCTCTCGGCGATCACCGACGACCACCTCCGTCAGGTCGCCCAGTACCTCTCCGGGGCACTCACCAAGGTGCCGCCGCACAAGGTGCTCGGCGAGCTCCAGGCACCAGCGATCCGCAACCGCCTCGAGGGCCTGACCATGCTCCACGACATCCGCTTCGCGCGCTCGCACGGCGGAGGCCGGCAGCGGTACCCCTGGTACCAGCTCAACGCCACGTCCGACCTCGCGATGGACGTGCGGATCCTGGCCGACGGCGTCGAGCGCGCGGGCGTCCAGGACTCCGAGTCGGCCGTCGCGGAGCTCGTGTTCGACTCCTGGTTCGCCCGGGAGACGTTCGCGCCCGAGCACCTGTGGCCCTACTACGCCGAGCACCCGGCCGCGCTCGAGACCCACCTCGGTCTGCGCCCCCCGACCAAGGTCGACACCTACAGCCGCACCGAGCGGCTCGAGGTCGCGCTCACGATCCTCGGCGGCTTCCCCACGATCCCGAACCGGTACCTCCCACGCCTGGCCGAGCTCGCGCTCGGGGAGGGCAAGACGCACCGCGTCGCCGCGCAGAAGGTGCTCGAGTCGCATGCCGGCGCCCGCGACCTGGCCGAGCAGGGGCTGCGAGACGGCAAGACCGAGATCCGGGTCACGGCCGCCGTCTGGCTCCAGCGCCTGGGAGACCCGGCCGCGATCCCGGCGCTGCGTGCGGCGCTCACCAAGGAACGCCGCGAGGTGGCCCGCGCAGCGCTCCTCGGAGCGCTCGAGGCGCTCGGCGACGACATCTCCACGGAGATCGCCCCCGCGACCCTGCTCGCCGAGGCGACCAAGGGCCTCAAGGGCAAGGCCCCCGCGAGCATGGCCTGGTTCCCCGTCGACGGGCTGCCCCAGCTCCGGTGGGCCGCGGACGGGAAGCCCGTGCCGGCCGAGGTCGTGCGGTGGTGGGTCGTGCTCGCCGTCAAGCTCAAGGACCCCAGCGGGCTGGGGCTGATCGCCCGCTACGTCTCGCTGCTCGACGAGCAGAGCCGCGCGGCTCTCGGCCGGTTCGTGCTCGACGCGTGGATCGGGCAGGACACGCGAGGCCCCTCCGCCGAGGAGAGCCGCGCCTTCGCCGACCGCGAGGCCCAGCAGCGCTACGACCGCTACCAGCACTGGTACAAGCAGCACCCGCAGTACTACGAGGCCGAGGCGTCCCGGACCGTCGACCAGCACCATCAGGACGCGTATCGCGAGCACCAGTCGACCTACCTCGGCTCGGCCATCGCCGACAAGGGACTCCTCGCACTGACGGTCGGCATGCCCGGCGCCGAGCTCGCCCGAGCCGCGCAGCAGTACCTCACGGCGCACATCACCCGACGGGCCCAGATCGAGGCGCTCGTCCGGGCGCTCGCGGCCAACGGCGAGCCGGCCGCGGTCCAGCTCCTGCTGTCGGTCGCCCGGCGCCACCGCCAGGCCACGGTGCAGACGACCGCCCGGACGCTCGCGGAGGACCTGGCCGAGCGTCGTGGCTGGTCCGCGGAGGAGCTCGCCGACCGCACGGTGCAGACCGCGGGCTTCGAGGACGACGGGATCCTGCACCTCGACCTCGGGTCGCGCGAGTATACGGCGCGCATCACGCCCACCTTCACGCTCGAGCTCACCAACGACGCGGGCAAGGTCGTCAAGGCGCTGCCCGCACCCCGCGCCGACGACGACCCCGACCAGGTCAAGGCGGCCAAGGCCCAGCTCTCGGCGAGTCGCAAGGAGCTCAAGGCCGTCGTCGCCCTCCAGACCCAGCGCCTCCACGAGGCCATGTGCACGGGCCGCGAGTGGCCGGTGGCGGACTGGCAGGAGTTCGTGGCCGGCCACCCGATCATGTCGCGGCTCGCCGCCGGCCTCGTCTGGCTCGAGAACCCCGGTCCGGACCAGCGGGCGTTCCGGCCGGGCGACGGGGGAGCGCTGATCGACGTCGACGACGAGGACGTGACCCTCGCCGACGGTGCGACCGTGTCGGTCGCGCACGGCGTGCTGCTCGGCGCGGACCAGACCGACCGCTGGCGCGAGCACCTCACCGACTACGAGATCAAGCCGCTGTTCGACCAGCTCGAGGTCGCGGTGCCCGTCACGGACCAGAAGGCGACGTCGATCGCGGACCGCCAGGGCTGGCTCACCGACAGCTTCACGGTGCGCGGCCGCGCGACCAAGCTCGGCTACTCACGCAGCCAGGCCGAGGACGGAGGGTGGTTCTCGGGCTACGAGAAGGCGTACCCGAGCGTGGGGATCACCGCGATCATCGAGTTCACTGGCGCGTTCCTGCCCGAGGAGAACATCCCCGCAGCCCTCACCCAGCTCGTCTTCCGCCGCACCACGCGGGCCTACGGGCAGAGCGCCGAGGCGCGCCTCGCGGACCTGCCGCCCGTCCTGGTCGCGGAGTCCTACCGCGACTACCTGACCGTCGCTGCCGGTGGCAGCTTCGACGCCGAGTGGGAGAAGAAGAGCGCATGGTGACCACACCGACCGCCGCACCGAGCAGCACGCCCCCGGTCCCCGACCGCGAGGTGGCCCAGGAGATCCGCCCGCCTGCCGAGGTGCGGTTCGCGCACGAGCTCGCCGCTCTCGAGGCGGCCGACCAGGCCAGGGGAGCAGAGCTCCCGCCCGGCTGGCGGCTCAGCCCGCGGGCCGTCCGTGCCTTCGTCGTGGGTGACGAGGAGCTCGGGGTGCGCCGCAAGTTCTACGGCGACGACCCGCTCGTGGACCGTGCCGTCGTCTCCCTGCTGGGACGCCAGGGCCTCATGCTCGTGGGCGAGCCCGGCACCGCGAAGTCGATGCTCTCCGAGCTGCTCGCGGCCGCGGTGAGCGGCACGTCGAACCTCACCGTCCAGGGCACCGCCGGCACCACCGAGGACCACATCCGGTACTCGTGGAACTACGCGCTGCTCATCGCCGAGGGGCCCAGCGAGCGCTCGCTCGTGCCGTCGGCCGTCCAGCAGGCCATGAGCGCCGGGAAGATCGTCCGGTTCGAGGAGATCACGCGCTGCGCCCCCGAGATCCAGGACACCCTGGTCTCGATCCTGTCGGAGAAGCAGCTCATGATCCCCGAGCTCGGGAGCGAGGCCAGGGTGTCCGCCCGCCCGGGCTTCAACGTGCTCGCGACCGCGAACCTCAAGGACCGGGGAGTCCACGAGATGTCGGCCGCGCTCAAGCGGCGGTTCAACTTCGAGACGATCAAGCCCCTCACGGACCGCCAGTTCGAGATCGACCTCATCGAGGCCCAGCTCACGGCCGAGCTCGGGCCGGCGGCAGACCGCCCACCCCTCGGCAGGGACGTCCTGGACGTGCTCGTCACGGCGTTCCAGGACCTGCGGACCGGGGCCACGAGCAACGGGGCGCCCGTCAAGCGACCCGAGACCGTGATGTCGACGGCCGAGGCCGTCAACGTCGCGGTCGCCGCGTCGCTCGAGGCCCGCTACCTCGGCGACGGGACGGTGACCCCCGCCGAGGTCGCGCGCCAGCTCGCGGGCGTGGCCTCCAAGGGGGACGAGGAGGACGCCAGACGGCTCCGGCACTACGTCGACAACGTGGTGCGCGAGCGTGCACGGCGCGACCCGCGCTGGAAGTCCTTCCTCTCGGCGGCGGAGTCCCTGTGGCAGTAGCACCCGCGCCGACGCGGCCGGCGTGGGGACGCGCCCCGGAGCGGATGCGGCGGGCGGTCGCGGGCGTCGAGACGCTACGGGGCGAGGACATCTACCTCGCACCGGTGCGCCACCACAGCCCGGCGTGCGCGCTCGCGGTGGGGGCTCTCATCGAGGAGGTGCGACCCGCCGTCGTGCTCGTCGAGGGGCCCGAGGAGTACGGCCGGCTGCTGTCCGCGCTGCTCGACCCGCGCACGCGCCCGCCCGTCGCGGTGCTGAGCCTGGGCACCGACGGCGCGGGCGCAGGCTTCTACCCGCTCGCCGAGTTCTCGCCCGAGTGGGTCGCGCTGCGCACCGGGGCACGCCTGGGCGCGGAGGTCGCGTTCGTCGACCGGTCGTGGGCCGCCCGTGCGGCGGGCGCGACACCCGCCGGACCCGACGACCCGGACGCCCCCCGCGATGCGGACGGCGACGCGTTCGCCCGGACCCTGCAGTCCGAGCGGAACCTGGCGCACTCGCGCACGATCGCCGCGATCGCAGAGCGCCTCGGGTGCCGCGACCTCGACGAGGTGTGGGACCACCTGTTCGAGGCGCGCACGCGGGACCGGCTCGCGGACTGGCGCGAGCTCTTCGACGACGTGTTCGCGTGGGCCGGGCTCGCCCGCCTCGACTACGAGGAGGAGGTGCTCGACGCCGACGGGTCGCTCGCGCGCGAGGCCCTCATGTCCGCCCGGGTCGCCGAGCACCGTGCCCGCGTCAGCGGCCCCGTGGTCGTCGTGACGGGCGCGTTCCACACGCTCGCGCTCGTCGAGGCGCTCACCGGGGCGCCCGAGGGTGAGGCGGTCGTGGGCCGCCGTCCGGCCGGTGGGTACGGCTCGCCGGCGTCGGCCGACGCCTGGCTCATCCGGTACGACCACGAACGCCTCGACGGGCTGCGGGGGTACGGCGCGGGCATGCCGTCGCCGGGCTTCTACGAGCGGCTCTGGGCGGCGCACCACGAGGCGGGGGGACCGGCTTCGCTCGGCACGGGGCTGCTCGTCGACGTCGCCACGGCGGCCACCGCGCGCGGCGCGCAGGTCAGCCTCGCGGAGGTCTCGTCGGCGGCCGAGCAGGCGGTTCGCCTCGCGGACCTGCGCGGACGGCCGTGGCCCGGGCGCACGGACCTGCTCGACGCGCTCACGTCGTGCTTCGTCAAGGACGACGGCGGGCTGGGCGAGGGCATCGACCGGCCGCTCGGGCAGGCTGTCGCGGAGGTGTTCGGCGGGCGCGCGCTGGGCGAGGTCCCGCCGGGCACGGCGTCGCCGCCGCTGGTGCAGCGCGCCCGGGAACGGGCCGAGGCGCTGCGGCTCGTCGTGACCGACTCGACGCCGCGCCGCACCCGCCTCGACGCACGCCGCACGCCCCGCCACCGGGAGCGACGCGCGTTCCTGGCCCTCATGGACTTCGTGGGGAGCGGGTTCGCGCACCAGGTCTCGGGCCCGGACCACGTGTCGGGCCGCGGCCTGGGGCTGCTCGTCGAGGAGTGGGAGTACGCCTGGACGCCCCTCGTCGAGGCGTCGCTCGTCGAGCTCTCGCACCAGGGGGCGACCCTGGAGGCCGTCGCGGTGCACCGCCTGCACCGGCTCGAGCACGAGCTCGCGACGACCGGCCGCTCGGCGCTCGGGGTCGCGCGACTCGTCGCGCAGGCCGTCGTCCTGGGGCTCACCGACCACCTCGACCGGCTCGTCGCTCTCCTGCGGTCCACGCTCGACGTCGACCCGTCGCTCGGGTCGGTCGTCGGCGGGCTGCACCGACTCGTGGACCTGTGGGACGCGCGCGTCGAGCTCGGCCTGGAGGAGCACGCGGCGGACCTGCTCGACCTGCTCGACCACGGCCTCGCGACCGTCGCCTACCTGGTCCCCGGCCTCGGGAAGGTCGACGCGGACGCGGAACCCGACGCCGTCGGGACGCTCGTGTCGCTGCGCGACCTCCTGCGGGAGGCGCACCGTGCGGGCGATCGCCCCCGCGTGCCCGACGACGGCGCGCCGGCTCTCGCGGACACGCCTGGTACCGGCGCAGCGCCCGGCCGCAGCGCACGAGGAGGCGTCGGGCCCGTGCGCCGCGAGCTGGACCGCCTGCGCGAGGACCGCGGCACGGCCCCTGGAGTCCGGGGAGCCCTCGTGGGCCTCGCCGCCGTCGACGACGCCCTCGACGACGACGTGCTGGTCGCCGAGGTGCGCGCCCAGCTCAGCCCCGGCGCGGACCCGGTCGCCGCGGTCCGCTTCCTCGGGGGGCTGCTGCGGGTGGCCCCGGACCTCCTGCTGCACACCCCCGAGCTGTTCGACGCGGTCCACGCCGGGCTGCGAGACCTCGACGAGGCCGCGTTCCTGGCGGTCCTGCCGGACCTGCGTCGCGCCTTCACGTGGCTCAAGCCCGCCGAGACGCACCGGCTCGCGCAGCAGGTCGCCGAGCGCACGGGGACCCGCGCCGAGCGGATCGACGTGCACCTGACGGCGACCGAGCAGGACCTCGAGACGGGCCTCGCCCTCGAGCGCGAGCTCGCCGCGATGCTCGACCGCGACGGCCTCGGTGCCTGGGGCGGCGGCACGCGTCACGCGCACGCCGGCCCCGCGGGCCGCGCAGGCCCGGCCGCCGACCGGGTGCTCGACGACCAGGCCGACCACGACCTCCAGGAGAACCACCCGTGACCGCCCCGCACACCGACCGCGACAGCGCCAGCCGCCCCGGTGGCGGCACCGCCGTCCCCGTGACCGACCGTGTGGTCGCACCGGCGACCAGCCAGGTGACCGACCAGGTGACCGACCAGGAGGCCGCCCGCCGCTGGCGGCTCGTCCTGGGGCGCTACGCCGCCCAGGAGCTCCAGCAGGGACCGGGCGACGCCGGGATCGAACGTGCGCTGCAGTATCTCTACGACCGCGAGTACGTCGGGCGCGGCCACCGTCTGGGCAGGCAGCCGGGCGCGCGGGGCGGCGGAGGGAGCCTCGATCCCTCGGCGCTCAAGGCGCTCGACTGGCTCGGCCAGGCGCGCACGCTCTTCCCGCGCGAGACGTTCGAGCGCATGCAGGTCGACGCGGTGAGCCGCTACGGGCTCACGGAGCTGCTCGCCGACCCGGCCGCCGCCGAGGCCCTCGAGCCGAGCCGCGAGCTCGCGACCGCGCTGCTGCAGGTCCGCGGCCGGCTCGACGAGCGCGCCGCAGCGGGGCTGCGGACGGTGATCGCGCGCGTGGTCGAGGACATCGTGCGGCGGTTGCGCCCGCAGTTCGCGACGGCCCTGAGCGGACGCAAGGACAGGTCGCGGCGCTCGATGCACAAGGTCAGCCAGAACTTCGACGGCAAGCGCACGCTCCAGGCCAACCTCTCGCGCTACGACCCCGGGTCGGGTCGGCTGATCGTCCAGGACGTGCGGTTCGTGTCCCGTGCGCGTCGCACGCTCACCTGGGACGTCGTGCTCCTCGTCGACCAGTCGGGGTCCATGGCGGCCTCGCTCCTGTACAGCGCGGTCTGCGCGGGCATCATGTCGGCCCTGCCGGGGATCACGGTGCGGCTCGCGGTGTTCGACACCAACGTGGTCGACCTGTCCCACCTCGCGCACGACCCGGTCGCGGTCCTCCTCACGGCCCAGCTGGGAGGCGGGACCGACATCGCCAAGGCCGTGCGCTACGCCGAGCAGCAGGTGACGACCCCGAGCCGGACGGTCGTGGTGCTCGTGAGCGACTTCGAGGAGGGCGGGTCGGTGGCCCAGCTCCTCGCGTCGGTCCGGCGGCTCGCGGAGTCGGGCGTCCGGCTGCTCGGCCTCGCGGCGCTGGACGAGTCCGCCGAGCCCGTCTACGACCAGGGCACGGCGCGTCGCCTGGCCGAGAGCGGCATGCACGTCGCCGCGCTCACGCCCGAGCGGTTCGCCGAGTGGCTCGGGGAGGTGCTCGTATGACCCCGGCATGGTTGGCCGTGTTCGCGGGGTACGACGACGCCGCTCTCGTCGCGCTCGGCAACGCAGGCCTGCTGCGGCGCGCCCGCAAGGACCTCGCCGGGGGAGAGGTCTCGCTCGCGTCGGAGTCCCCGGACGAGGTCGTGGTCGCCTGCGGGTCGGCGGAGGTCCGGCTCGGGCCGAAGGGTCCGGTCGCCGCGTCGTGCTCGTGCCCGACGGCGGGCGTGTGCCAGCACGTCGTGGCCGCGTGCCTCTGGGCCCGTGAGCGGCCGGACGGCTCGTCGCCCGGCCCCGTCGCGGACGACGGCGGTACCGGGGCGGTGGACGGTGGAGCGGTCGGCGGTGGCGGTGGGCGCGGCACCCCCGCAGGGGCCGGACCTGCCGAGGCCGCCGATGCTCCCAGCCCTCTGGCCGCGCTCCTCGACCTGAGCCCGGCCGCGGTGTGCCGGACCGCGGGCAAGGTGGCCGTGCGGCGGGTCGTCGAGCGTCTGCCGAGCGTGCTCCTCGCGGGAGTGGCGGAGGGAGGGAACGGCATCACCGACGCGTGCGACCTCGCGATCGACGGCGCACGGCTCACGATCTCGTGGCCGAGCGGCGGCCCGTCGACCGACGTCGTGTTCGTCGCCCCCGCGGGGTACGGCGGCATGGTCGTCGCGGGGAGGTCGACCGCCGCCGACCAGGCCGCAGCCCGCCTCGAAGCGGTGGTCCGGGTCTTCGCGCGCGAGGGCCGCGCGTGGTCGTGGCCCCACGAGATCGAGGTCGAGAGCTCGGGCGAGCTGACCACCGCCCAGCGGGCGGGGCTCGAGGAGGCGAGCGCCGTCGTCGGGCACGTGGTCGGTGCCGGGCTGTCCCACCTCGGTGCCGACGCCGCCGACGCGCTCCGAGGAGCCGCCGGACGGGCCCGGCTCGTGGGCCTCCTGCTGCTCCACCGGCTCCTGCTCGTCGCCGCAGGGCTCGTCGACGGGCTCGCGTCGCGCGACGACGACGTGACCGAGGCCGACGCGCTGGGCGCGCTCGCCGAGGCGTGGGCGCTCGCGGCCGCGCTCCGGGACGCGCCGGCCGGGGCCCTGCCGGACCTGGTCGGCGCTCCGGCCCGGCGAGGGCGCGGCACCGGGGCCGACGAGGACGACGAACGTCCCGGGCGCCTCGTGCCGCTCGGGGTGCGGTGGTGGCGCGCCGCGAGCGGGGCGCGCGGCATGACCCTCACGGCCTGGGACCAGGAGCACGGCGTGGTGCGCACGGCCACGGCCGCGCGGCCGTCGGGAGCAGACCCGGCGTTCCGCCGGGACGTGGACCTGCCGATGCTGTGGGGGTCCTCGGTCGCGAGCGTCTGTGCGGGACCGTTCACGCTCGAGGCCCCCGAGGTCCGCCCCGACGGGTCCCTCAGCGTCACCTCGCGCACGCGTCGCGTGGGGGGCGAGAGGTTCGACGTCGAGGAGCTGCGCACGATCGCCGGGCGGCTCCAGGACACCGCGACCACCGGGGAGGTGGGCTTCGGTCGAGCGGCCCGCCGGGTGCGCCTGGTCATGGTGCGCGAGACGGGGGCGGTCGGGGTCGAGGAGGTGCGCCGCGAGGTGACCTGGCCCGTCACGGCGGCCGACGGCACGACGCACGTCCTGCGCGTCGCGGTCGACCAGGAACGGAGCGTCGAGGCGCTGCTGTCGGTCGTCGCGTCGCGCCGACCCGTCGTCGCGGTCCTCGTCGAGCGCGAGCCGGGCGGGGGAGCGGACGAGCCCGTGGGCATCTTCCTGCGCGACGGCACGGGAGGGCTCGAGCTCTTCTCGCCCTCGATGTCGCCCGTGTACCGCACGGCGCCGGGCTGGACCGCGATGCGTCGCCTCACGGCGCGGATCGCGGCGTTGCGCAAGGCGTCGACGACCACGCACGTCGCCGAGCCCGTCGACCGAGGGCCCGTCGTGCGGGTCTGCGAGCCCGCGCTCGAGGTCGTCGACTCGCTCGGGGCGACGGGCCGCCGCCGCCTCACGGGATGGCAGCACGAGGCGCTCGCCACGCGTCAGCGCCTTGCCGGTGACCTCGGGATGGCGACCGTCGAACGAACCGTCGCGGACCTGCTCGCCGACCCCACGACGGAGAACGTGCTGCGGGCGAGGTTCGTGCTCGGTCGGGCGCTCGCGCTCACCGGACGGTAGGCCGGGGCACCAGGAAGGCGGCGGACCGGGGGCGGTGGGCGAGGTGTGTCAGACCCGCACGGCAGACTCAGCGTCGTGTACTCGGTCCCGCTCCGCACGTCGCCCGCCGACCCGGGCCTCGTCGACGTCCAGGACCTCGACGCCCGCGGCGAGCCCCTCGCCGCCCCGCGACGGACCCGCTGGCCCGATGCCGTCCCCGGGCCCGACGCAGCCCCGGGCGGACCGCCGGCACCCACGACCCGCTGGGTCTGGGACGACACCAACCTCTGGTACCCGGCCGCCCTCGCCGCCGGCGCCCGGGTCGAGCGAGCCCACGACCTGCGTCTGTCCCGTGCCATCCTGCGGCGTTCCACCCTCACGGCCGCGACCGCGTTCGCGCAGGCGCCGCGGGACGCGTGGGACGACATGCACCCCGTCCCGACGGCCCCCGTCCCGGGGATCGAGCGCCCCGACGCGCTCTTCGACCTCGGCGACCGTCGAACCGTCTCCCCGTCCGACCCCGTGGGGGAGGTGGGCCGCCAGCTCGAGGCCGTCGCGACGTCGTCGGGACCCGGCCGCCTGCGGCTGCTGCTCGCCGCGGAGTCCGCCGGAGCGCTCGCCGCCGCCGAGATGAGCCACGCAGGCCTGCCCTGGCGCGAGGACCTGCACGACGCGATGCTCACCGGGATGCTGGGGCCCCGGCCGCCGCTCGGGCTGCGCCCCGCACGGCTCGAGGCGCTGGCCGAGCAGGTGCGCGTGGCGCTCGACGCGCCGGCCCTCAACCCCGACTCGGCCCCCGAGCTGCTCAAGGCCCTCGAGTACGCGGGGGTCGGCGTGAGGTCGACCCGCAAGTGGGACCTCGAACGCGTCGACCACCCCGTCGTCGCGCCGCTGCTCGAGTACAAGAAGCTCAGCCGACTCCTCACCGCGAACGGGTGGAACTGGCTCGACACCTGGGTGCGCGGCGGGAGGTTCCGGCCCGAGTACGTCGTCGGGGGCGTCGTGACCGGGCGCTGGGCCGCGAACGGCGGGGGAGCGCTCCAGCTCCCGCACCAGGTCCGTTCGGCCGTGGTCGCGGACCCGGGCTGGAAGCTCGTCGTGGCCGACGCCGCTCAGCTCGAGCCCCGGGTGCTGGCCGGGCTCTCGGGAGACCTCGTCATGGCCGAGGCCGGCCGGGGTGGCGACATGTACCAGGGCATCGTCGACACGGGGGCGGTCGAGACACGGGCCCAGGCCAAGATCGGGATGCTCGGCGCCATGTACGGCGGCACGACGGGCGAGAGCGGGCTCATGCTGCCGCGCCTGGCCAAGGCGTTCCCCCGGGCCCTGGAGCTGCTCGAGCAGGCCGCACGGGCGGGCGAGCGCGGTGAGATCGTGACCACGCGCCTGGGGCGCAGCTCGCCCCCGCCCGGGTCGGGCTGGGAGGAGACGCAGGGCAGCGCGTACGACGAGTCCGCGTCGAGCGACGCCCAGTCCCGAGCCCGCAGCCAGACGCGTGCCTGGGGACGGTTCACCCGCAACTTCGTCGTGCAGGGGACCGCCGCCGAGTGGGCGCTGTGCTGGATGGCCTCGCTCCGGGGGCGGCTCGCCGCGATGCCGCAGGCCCGGGTCCCCGGCCGGGCTCCCGCGCCCTTCACCGAGCAGCCGCACATGGTCTTCTTCCTGCACGACGAGATCATCGTGCACGCCCCCACCGAGCTCGCCGAGCAGGTCGCCGACGAGGTCCGCGCCGCGGGGGCCGAGGCCGGGAAGCTGCTCTTCGGCGACTTCCCGGTCGACTTCCCGCTCACGGTCGCGGTCGTCGACGACTACGCGCAGGCCAAGTAGCGGATCGCTCCCGGGCGCGCGGTCAGTCCCGTCGCGGCTCTCCCGGGTACGTCCCGACCGACCAGAGGTTGCCCTCCGGGTCGGTCAGCACCAGCTCGCGGCTGCCGTAGTCGGTCCGGTGCAGCGGCGACACGATCGCGCCGGCTCGTGCCACTCGCTCCGCGACCTCCTCGATCCCCGAGCCGCTGCCGTCCTCCCCGGCGACCACGTACCCGCCGAACGTCCCCGGCGGGCGCGACCACTCGGCGTCGGGCTTGAACGAGCCCAGCATGATGCCGCCGCCGGGTGGCCAGTCGAGCTGGGCGTGCGCGACGCGCCCGTCGTCGTCCATGACGGTGTTGCGCCGGAAGCCCACAACGTCGACCAGGAAGTCGATCAGCGCGGGTGCGTCGTGCGCCTGGAGCGTGGGCCAGACCTGAGCGGTGAGTGCTGTCGTGGTGTCCATGCACTCAGCCTGCGCGCGGTGCACCGCCCCCGGCTTGGATGTTTGCGCGCTCCTCGGCGAGCCACGCCGTCGGGCTCGCCCCCGCGAACGCGTGGAAGTCGCGCACCAGGTGCGAGTGGTCGGCGTACCCGGTGCGGGCCGCGATGGTCGCGAGGCTCGGGCCCGACGGCGCCAGGGACCTCGCGCGCACCGCGTCCCGCGCCGCGTCGAAACGGATCAGGCGGCACGCCGCTCCCGGGCTCAGGCCGAGCTCGGCCGAGAAGAGAGACGTGAGCTGGCGGGGGCTGAGCCAGACGTGCGCGGCGACGTCGGGCACCGAAACCCGGCCACCCGCGCGGACGACGAACCGCCACGCCTCGGCGACCTCCGCACGGACCGGACCGAGGGTCGGGCTGCGGGACCCCCGGGCGCGCAAGAGCGCGCCGGTCACGAGCGCGAGACGCTCGTCCCACGAGGAGGTCCCGCCGAGCCGCTCGCGCAGGTCGCGCGAGAGGTGGCCGAGCACGTCGTCGGCGTCGGTCACGAGGCCCAGCTCGCCGGACGGCACGCCCAGCAGGTCCCGGCTCGCGAGCGGGTCGAGCGCGAGCTGGACCCCCTCCTGGTGCGCGGGCTGATGGATGTACGCGGGCACCGTGTGCAGGCCACCGACGAGCGACGCGTAGCGGTGCAGCGCGGCGTCCGGGCCCGGGCCGGTCGCGGTGGGGACCGGCCCGTCGAGGCTGATGACGACGGTCAGCCACGGCGAGGGCAGGCCGCGGTGGACCGCGGGGGCGTCCTCGGTGATCTCGTAGCCCAGCAGCGAGCCGACCGCCGCCCCCAGCGGACCCGGCGGGACGGAGCGCACGTAGTGCTGTCCCATCCCTCCACGGTAGGCCGCGGGGGCCGCGGGCGTCGCGCGCGGCGCAGGGCGGTCACCCGACCGTCGGGTGGGCACCGGCCGCAGGGGATCCCTGCGGCCGGTGCCCGGCAGAGCCGGCCGGTGCTGCGTCCGGCCTGACCGGCCCGTGCTCAGCGCCCGCCCTTGAGCGGGATCTTCACGAGCGTGCCGCCCGGGACAGGCTCGGGCGACGGGGCTGGTGTGGGGCGGTGCCGCGCGGAGTCGGTGGGGGAGAGCAGGCTCGTCCCGCCCGGCTCACCGGGCTCCTCGGGCCCGGTGGGGAGCCCCGCGAGCACGTCGGAGGTCACGTACAGCGCGGACGAGGTCCACTCGAGCGCACCCGGCATGACGATCTCGGCGAACGGCACCGGTGTCGTGGTGCCCTTGCGGATCACCGAGATGCGGCTCGCGAAGAGCTCGGCGACGTACACGTCCCCGCGCGGTGAGACCGCGAGGTTGGTCGCCGTGAGCAGACCGCCCGCGTAGAAGGAGACCTTCCCCCGCTGGCTCACGGTGTACACCGCTCCGCGGGCTCCGAGCGACGGGTCCTCGGGGCCGCCGGGCAGGAGCGAGACGAACAGGCGTCCGTCGGGGCCTCGTTCGACGTCTGTCGGGACGGGCTCGTTGTAGTAGGTGTGCCCGATCGTGCAGCCGGGCATCCCGGTCGCCGCGGCGACCTCGGCGGTCACGGCGAGCGGCTGGGCGGGCAGGACCGCGACCGTGCGGACCTTCCCGCGCCGGTCGACGGACCAGATGGCGTTCGCCCCGGCGTCGGCGACGTACGTGGTGCCGTCGATCGTCGTGGAGGCGTACGGGTGCGAGAAGACCTCTCCCGGGTGGCTCGGGCCGCCGACCTCGGGCGGCACCTGCGCCGCGCAGTCGGGGGACAGGTCGCGGAACCCGTACGTCACGCCACCGTCGGGGTTGGTGGCCTGCTCGTGGGCGCCGAGGTCCGCGACCGTGCGGACCTTCCCGCGCTTGTCGCGCTCCTTGAGGAGCACGCTCGAGCCGTCGGGGGTGCCCTCGGTGAACAGCACGCGGCGCCCGTCGGTCGAGACCGCGCTGATCTCCGAGCCCGGGACGGGGGCGGTGTAGACGTCCTGCTGACCGCGGCGGTTGACCTCGGTGAGGACCCCGCCGAAGTTCTGGGAGGCGTACAGCGAGCCGTCGTCGCCCACGCCCAGCGAGAGGGGGCCGAGGAGCCCGGTCGCGAGGGTCTGGGGGAGGCCGGGGGTCGGCAGGCCGCCACGGCCTCCGCCTCCGCCGTGCCGGTCGTCGTGCGCCTGGGCGGGGACCGCGCCGAGCGCGAGCGTCCCGACGAGGGCGAGCGCGATCCCGATCGTGCCGGTCCGCTGCGGCCTGCGCGACGTGCGCGGCCGTCTGATGCTCTGGGTCTTCCTGATCATCGGTTCTCTCCTCGGGCGCAGGACGTCTGCGTCGGGCGCCCGTGGTCTGGGCGGCGCCGAGGGGCAGGTGCGTCGTCGAGGACGGCCTGTGCGCCCGGCGCTCGCCGGTACGGGAAGTGCGGGTGACGTGCGGTGCGGTACGCACCGAGGGCACGGGACTGTCCGGTGCCGGTGGACGCCGGGGCGTCGTCGCGGGGTCCGGCTTCCCTGCCGGACACAGGTAGGGAGCGCTCCCATGACGGTTCGTGACGGTCGGCCCGGAGGCGCGGCGGATAGCCTGGTCCCGTGACCGCACACCCCACGCTCGCCGACGTCGTCCGGACCCTCGAAGCGCTCTACCCGCCGTCGACCGCCGAGGGATGGGACGCCGTCGGGCTCGTCACCGGCGACCCGGCCCAGCCCGTGCGCAAGATCCTCTTCGCGGTGGACCCCGTCGCGACCGTCGCCGACGAGGCGATCGAGTGGGGCGCAGACCTCATCGTGACCCACCACCCGCTCTTCCTGCGGCCGGTGCACTCGATCGCCGCGACGACGTTCAAGGGATCGCTCGTGCACCGCCTCGTCCGCGAGGGGATCGGCCTGTACGTCGCGCACACCAACGCCGACGCCGCACCGCGCGGGGTCGCGGACGCGCTCGCGGACGCGATCGGCCTCGTCGACCGGACGCCGCTCGTCCCCGCCGCCGGACCGTCCGGGTCCGCCGGGCCCGACGACGGCGCGCACCCCGCCGAGACCGGCATCGGCCGCGTGGGCCGCCTCGAGGAGCCGACGACGCTGCGCACCTTCGCCGAGCACGTCGCCGCCGCGCTGCCCCCGACCGAGCAGGGGGTCCGCGTCGCGGGAGACCTCGACGCGACCGTGAGCACCGTGGCCGTCGTCGGAGGCTCGGGAGACTCGCTGTTCGACGCGGTCCGCAGCGCGGGCGCGGACGTCTACGTCACCGCGGACCTGCGCCACCACCCTGCGTCCGAGCTGCGTGAGCGCGCCGAGTTCGAGGGGGGAGCCGCAGGCGGACCGTTCCTCGTCGACGTCGCCCACTTCGCGAGCGAGTGGCCCTGGCTGCGCTACGCAGCCGCCGACCTGACGGAACGGCTCGCAGATACGGGTACGGTGGATACCCGCGTGAGCATCCGCCGGACCGACCCCTGGACCGCTCGGATCGGCTCCGCGCACCGCGCCTGACACGGCGCCCCACAACTGCATCGAAAGGAACGCACCCTGTGAGCACTGCACCCCCCGAGGACCAGCGACGACTGCTGGAGGTCCAGGCACTCGACACCCGCCTGCAGCAGCTCACGCACAAGCGCGCCTCCCTGCCCTCGATCGCCCGCATCGCCGAGCTCGACGCGCAGATCTCCGACCTCAGCACCTCGCTCGTCGCCTCGCGCACCGCCGTGAGCGACCTCAAGCGCGAGCTCACCAAGGCCGAGGGCGACGTCGAGCAGGTCCGCAACCGCGCCGCCCGCGACCAGACCCGGCTCGACTCCGGACAGGTTGGCGCCAAGGACGCGCAGGCCCTCGTCGGTGAGCTCGAGTCGCTGGCCCGTCGCCAGGAGGTCCTCGAGGAGATCGAGCTCGGCGTCATGGAGCGCCTCGAGGCCCACGAGGACGCCCTCGCGAAGCTCGACGCCGCGAACGACGAGCTCGTCGCCGCCAAGACCGCCGTCGAGGCCGAGCGCGACGCCCAGCTCGCCGAGGTCGACGCCGAGGTCGCGAGCGTGACCGCGGCGCGAGCCAAGGCCGTCGAGGGCATCGACGCCGGGCTCGTCACCCTCTACGACCGGCTGCGCAACCAGCTCGGCGGACTCGGAGCCGCCGTGCTCAACGGTCGCCGCTGCGAGGGCTGCCGCCTCGAGCTCAACCCCTCCGACGTCGCCGCGATCAAGGCCAAGGGCCCCGAGCAGGTCGCGCGCTGCGAGGAGTGCTCGCGCATCCTGGTGCGGCTCGACGCCTGACGACGTCCTCCCGAGGCCCCGTCCCCCTGTCTGGGGGGCGGGGCTTCGTCGTGTCGGAGGTGGGTGGTGTGGGTGGCCGGTGTGGGTGCGGTTGTGGGTGTGGGTGCCGGTGCTGGCGTGGGTGCGGGTGCCGGCGTGGGTGCCGAGAACGGGGTTGTGGTCGTTCTGAGGGCGTTGGCGGCCTCAATCCCGTGGTCGAGGGCGCGGAACCTCGTGGTCGGGGGTTGGCGCATCGACCTGACGGGCGCGGCGGGTGGTGGGGGTCGGCGGTGGGTGCGTCGGGTGGGTGGTGGGGGTTGTCGGTGGGGTGGGTGTGACTCGAGGTGCTCGTTCGGTGGGTGGTGGCTGCTGGAAGTGAGCGGGGCTGTGCTGGGTGGTTGTCCACAGTCCGGGATCGGGGGTTCCGGTGGGGTGGTTTGAGCGGTTAGGTTCGCTGGTGGTCGGGCGGTGCTGCCTGGTGCTGGTACCTATCGAGGGGGCTGGGGATGGGTTTGCAGGGGGTGTTCGCGCGGGTGCGTGGGCGTGGGTTCGTGGTGGGTGTGTTGCTGGTGGGGTTGTTGGCGGGGTGCTCGTCGGGGGCGCCGGTGGTCGAGCCGTCGCTGCCGGTGGTGAGCCAGGCGCCGAGTCCGGTGCCGAGTCCGTCGCCGACAGGGCCGGTCAAGCCTGAGCGGCCTGCGGACATGGAGCGTACGGACGAGGTCGGGGCTGCGGCAGCGGCGGTGTACTTCTTGGAGCTCTACCCGTACGTCATGGCGACCGGGGACCTCGAAGAGTGGGACGCGATGACGTGGGCGGAACTGTGCGGGTTCTGCACGACATCGAAGGACCGGCAGCTGCAGCGAGCCGCCGCGAGCGAGACGTACGAGGGTGGGGAGGTCGTTGTCGACGTCACGCAGACGTTTCCACTGGACACACTGAACGGCGGCTACCCGCTTGACGTGCAACTCGATCAGGCGGAAGCCATCGTCCGTGACGCAACCGGTGTCGAAAAGGACCGTCAGGAAGGGTTCTCAGGAACCCTGCGGGTCGAGATGCTCCATGACGGTGCGAACTGGCGAGTCCTTACTGTTGGGGTCGACGAATGACCCTGTCTGGCATCGTCTTTTCGGCAGTGCTGGCCGCAACTCTCGCGACGTCACCGTCGGATCTGGAAGTTGACGCAAAGGGCGACGGGTTCGACCTCACGGCGACCGATGTCTCTGCTGATGGGTCGGTGCATCGGCCGAGGAATGCTGATGGTTCGCCGGCGTCGGTGGAGTATCGG
The DNA here is from genome assembly GCF_059651515.1 of Oerskovia sp. 140933. Classification (NCBI taxonomy): domain Bacteria; kingdom Bacillati; phylum Actinomycetota; class Actinomycetes; order Micrococcales; family Cellulomonadaceae; genus Oerskovia; species Oerskovia sp. 140933. The sequence goes on along the minus strand of NZ_JAMXIO010000002.1, from coordinate 7,909 downwards.
CGGATGCCGGCGTCGATCTGCTTCACGGGGAACTTCCCCACGAGTCAGGGGCAGGTGGGGGCGTGTCGGACGGGGGAGTACGAGGGTGCGTTGAGCGTGACGTGCGCGGCGGGGCAGGTTGCGTTGGATCCGGTCTTTCGGCAGTCGTGGGTGAATGATCCTGACGGGTCGATCCGTGACGTGTCGGGGTGGGAGCTGGTGAACGAGGGGGACTGTCTGACGGGGCTGGATCTGGCCCCGTTGGCGGAGGCGGAGTTCGCTCGTCTGGTCATCGCGCCGTCGCCGATCACGGTGCAGCCTCCGGACGGATGGACGCTGGTCAACGTCGAGACGATCACGTACACCACCCCTGCCTCGCAGAGGTTTGCGACGACCTTGTTGGGGATCCCGGTCACGATCGAGGCCGTTCCGGAGGCTTATCGGTGGGACTACGGTGACGGGTCGGGGCCGGTGACCACGACGGATCCGGGTGCTCCGTTCCCGGACCAGAGCGTGTCTCATGTGTATACCGAGGAGGCGGTCGCGACGATCACGTTGGGCACGACGTGGGCCGGGCGCTTTCAGATCACCGGGACGGACACGTGGACCCCGATCGCGGGTACTGCTCGCACCACGAGCACCGCCCCGCCCCTGACCATCCACGAGGCCCGGGCCCGCCTGGTCACCGAGCCCCTCGACTGAACCCCCCAGACGGCGCCTGTGTTGCACCACCACCCGAGAACCCGACGACCAGCAGCACCCCGGCCCGGCACTCCAGGGACGTGCGAGTCCCCAGACGCCGCGGAGTGCGCCCGAGGTGCCGTCCCGGGGCGTCGTAGGCTGGGCGATCGGTCCTGCCGACCAGTGGGACGCGGCGAGTCGTGGGCAGACGTGGAGGACGAGGCATGGGTAGAACGTTGATCGTGGAGGCCGACGGCGGGTCGCGCGGCAACCCCGGGCCGGCAGGCTACGGGGCGCTCGTCCGGGACGCCGCGACGGGTGCAGTGCTCGCCGAGCGGGCCCGCTACCTCGGGGTCGTCTCGAACAACGTCGCCGAGTACTCGGGGCTCGTCGCAGGGCTCGACGCCGCGCGGTCGATCGACCCCGAGGCGCGTGTCCTCGTCCGCATGGACTCCAAGCTCGTCGTCGAGCAGATGTCCGGACGCTGGAAGATCAAGCACGAGGACATGCGCCGCCTCGCCGCCGAGGCAGCCCTGATCCTGCCCGCGTCGCAGGTCACGTACGAGTGGGTGCCGCGCGCCGACAACTCCGACGCCGACGCCCTCGCCAACCAGGTCATGGACTCGCGCGGCGAGATCGCGCACGACTTCCCACCGTCGGACGGTGAACCCGCGACCGACCCGGAGCACGCTGCCGCGGCCCCGACGATCACGACGTCGGCCGTCCAGGAGTCCTCGGACGCGAGCGGTGCTGCCGGCGCAGACCGCGAGACCGGCACCGCCGCTGCGGCCCCCGGCTTCGACACCCCCGCGCGGCCCTCGGGCGCCCGGGCACGGTTCGACGGCGCCGAGCCGTTGACCGTCGTCCTGGTGCGCCACGGTCAGACGCCGCTGACCGTCGCGGGCGCCTACTCGGGGTCGTCGGTCCCCGGCCCGTCGCTCACGGCACGCGGTCGTGTGCAGGCGGCGCAGGCGGCGGACCTGGTCCACCGCATCGGTCGGGACCGCTGGACGGATCTGCCCAAGCCCTCGGAGATCGTGGCGTCCCCGATGGTCCGCGCCCAGGAGACGGCCCGGGCGGTGAGCCGCCGCCTGGGGCTGCACGTCACGACCGACGAACGGTTCGCCGAGGTCCACTTCGGGGAGTGGGAAGGGCTCACGGCCGGGCAGATCGCCGAGCGGTGGGAGGGGCATCCCGAGCGCTGGCTCATGTCGGGCACCGAGGTTGCTCCGGGGGGCGAGTCGATGGCCGACGTCGGCGACCGCGTCTGGGCGGGGTTGCAGGACCTCCTCGCGCGCGGCACGGGCCGGACCGTGGTCGTCGTAGGCCACGCGGTGCAGGTGCGTGCCGCCGTCGGGCGGGCGATCGATGCGCCGCCCTCGCGCTGGGCAGGCTTCCGGGTCCCGCCGGGGTCGGTGAGCATCGTGCGGCTGTGGGCGGACGGCGCGACCGAGCTCACCGTGGTCGGGTGCCCGAGCGAGCCCTGAAGCCCTGTGCCGAGAACGAGGTTGAGGTCGCCAGAAGGCCGCAGACGACCTCAACCTCGTTCTCGACCGTGGGGGCAAGGCGTCAGGAGACGACGAGCTCCAGCGTCGACGCCCCGCGCGCCCCGGGGAGCAGCGTCGCGTCGAGCAGCGCGGTCCCGACCAGCTCATAGGCGGCCTTGAGCAGGTCCTCGGCCGTGTGCACCGGGTCGGGGCGCGTGAGCAGGTGCCCCGTGAGGACGCCGCGCGTGTGCTTGGCGTTGTGCGAGACGACGCTCCTCCTGCCGTCCAGCTCGCGCAGGACGCGCACCGCGACGTGCTCGGCCCCGGTGGGCACCTTCCACGCCGCCGCGTACGGCGCGGACCGGCAGTCGATCACGACGTCACCGGTCGCGCGGGCGTCGAGCGCCCCGGCGAGGTGCGGGCGCCAGGTCGGAGCGAGCGCACCGAGCGGCGGGAGCCGGGTGCCCATCGACAGCCGGTAGGCGGGGATGCGGTCGCCGGGGGAGACCGCGCCCCACAGCGCCGACACGATCCGCACCGAGTCCTCGGCCCGCGCCGCGGCGGCGGGAGCCAGGTCGGCCAGGCCCGCGGCCGCATACAGGACGCCGCTGTACACCTGCGCGGCCGGAGCGGCGGGAGCCGTCGCGAGCGACACGTTGCGCGCCACCTCGTCGGCGAGCCCGCTGCTCACGCCCAGCACGTCGAGCGCGTCACGTCGCCTGCTCGCGGCGACGAGCGCCCGCAGCACGGCCTTGCGGTGCCCGGTGAGCGACGGCGAGCTGAGGGACGCGAGGTCGAGGGGAGCGCCGTCGTCGGGCACGGACTTTCCCTCGGAGGGCGGCAGGAGCAGAAGCACACCGTCACTCTAGGGCGGGCGCGACGGCCCCCAGGCCCGACGCGGGCGTGGCGATGGTCACCCGTGGCGCGCCCCGACCCCCGGCACTAGGTTGTGCCGCATGGTCCAGGTCAAGATCTACGGCACCCGCACGGTCTGGGAGATGAAGCGCGAGGACATCTCCGACGCGATCCACCGGGCGGTCGTCGGCGCCTGGGGGCTGCCCGAGGACAAGCGGTTCCACCGCTTCCTCCTCCTGGAGGACGGCGACCTGGTCGCGCCGCAGCGCAGCGATGCGTACCTCGTGATCGAGGTCGTGTGCTTCACGGGTCGCTCGCGCGAGGCCAAGCGGGCCCTCATCGCCGCGATGTTCGACGACGTCGCGCCCTTCCTGGGGCTGGCGGCGGACGACCTCGAGGTCGCCATCCTCGAGAGCCCGCCCGAGAGCTGGGGGATCCGCGGCAAGAGCGGTGACGAGCTCGCGCTGGGCTACCGCGTGGACGTGTAGGCTGCGTGAGCGGATGAGTCGGTCAGACGGCCGCGTCGGCGCCCTCGTGGCGTCGCCGAGGAACGTCCGGGCTCCACAGGGCAAGGTGGTGGGTAACGCCCACCCGGGGTGACCCGCGGGACAGTGCCACAGAGAACAGACCGCCTCCCACGACTCCGGTCGCGGGCGGTAAGGGTGAAACGGTGGTGTAAGAGACCACCAGCGGGCCAGGTGACTGGTCCGGCTAGGTAAACCCCACCTGGAGCAAGGTCAGACAGACTGTGTTGGAGGGCGGCCCGCCCGATTCTCTGGTGAGAAGCACAGTCGGGTAGACCGCTGGAGGCGTGCGGCAACGTACGTCGTAGATGGATGGCCGTCACCCGCGCGGGGGTAACCGCGCGCGGGGACAGAACCCGGCGTACCGACCGACTCATCCGCCCTGTCATCCACCTCACCCGGTCAGTAGGCTGGCGGGATGAGGATCGTCGAGTGCTTGTCCCCTCTCGTGGGGCAGTGGCAGGGCGTCCATCGTCAGCGCCTCCTCCCGACGGACGAGTTCGTCGCGTCGGCCGCCACCGCGTCGGTCTCTGTCACCGCGCGCGAGTTCGTGTCGTTCGCCTACACGTGGTCCGACGGCGACGCGCCCCAGGAGGGGCTCCTCCTCCTGAGCGGCGGCTCGGGCGAGGAAGGGGTCTCGGCGGTGTGGCTCGACTCGTGGCACTCGTCGCCCGCGTGGATGCTGTTCAGCGGGACGGTGGGTGACGACGGCGTCGTGCGGCTCACGGGAAGCTACGCGGCTCCTGAGGGCCCCGACTGGGGTTGGCAGATCTTCGTCGCACCGGTCCCGACGGGCGGCGGGCGCATGACGATGCTCAACCTGGTGCCGGGCGAGGCCGCGTACGAGGCGGTCGAGGCCGTCTACGACCGGCGCGCCTGAGCCGTCACTCGTCGGAAGCGCGCGCCCGTCGCACCAGGGCGAGCGGCAGCGCGACCCAGAGCAGTGCGAAGACCACGAGCGCCCCGATGGCCGCGGCCACGGCCGCCCCGGGCCCGACGACGACGTCGAAGATGAGCAGCACGGTCCCGGTGACGACGAGGGCGAGCACCACGAGTCCCACGCGTGCGAGCCGGTCGGCCGACGTCACGAGCCGCGCCTTGAGGTGCTTGCGGAAGAGCATGCGGTGCAGGGACACGGGGGCGACGAGCAGTCCCGTCGCGAGGACCGAGAGGACCACGAGGCACAGGTAGATGTTCACCTGGACGGGGTCGAGCTCCCCGAATCGTTGCTGGAACGGCAGGGTCAGCAGGAATCCGGTGAGGATCTGCACGCCCATCTGCGTGACGCGCAGCTCCTGGAGCAGCTCGGCCCAGTTCCGGTCGGCCCGCTCGTCGTCGGACTCGTCCCGCGTGTCGTCCTGGCCCGCTGCGTCGTTCACGCGGCAGCCCCGGTCAGTGGTTCCGCAGGGCGTCGATCAGCTCACCCTTGCGCATGGTCGAGCGGCCCTCGACGCCGACCTCCCGTGCGCGCCGGCGCAGCTCGGCGACGCTCCACTCCTCGTACGCGGGCGACGAACCGCCCTTCGCTCCGACCGTGCTCCGGGACGACGCCGCGGCGGCGTTCGCGATCCGCGCGGACTTCTCCTTCGAGTTCCCCTCGTCGCGCAGGGACTCGTACAGCTCCTTGTCCTTGACGGACGGGCCAGGGTCGCGTCTGGGCATGGTGACCACCTCTCGCGTCGGGTGCGGCTGGTCGTCCGACCGTACGACGGCGTCGCACCGCTTGCGCGGGAAGGTGCACCCGGGGAGAAGTGTGACCTGCGTGACCAATATGACCAGGAGGTAGATATGCCCTCAACCGCACCTGGCGGCCCCCCAGGTAAAGCGATTCCCAGAATGCTGTCATGCGGGCACCTCTTGGGGGTACCCTGGCTCTGTTGGCGGCACCCAAGCGTCGGGCGCCGAGAACACGACGAGCGGGGGCTCAGGACTCATGACTCCGAGCAGGACGACGACGACAGGCGGGATCACGCTCTTCGAGCAGCCCGAGACCAGCGTGGTGGACATGTGGGGCGAGATCGACGTCGCCCTGCGCAGCGAGGCGAGCGCAGCGTTGGCGAACGCCCTCGACCGAGACGTTCCCGTGGTGATCGACACCTCGAAGGTGACGTTCATGGACTCGACCGGGATCGCGTTCCTGGTGCAGTTCTACACGATCGGCAGCGAGGAGGGGCTCCAGGTGAGCCTGCGCAACCCGCCGACGGTCGTCACGGACGTCCTGGAGATGCTGGGCGTGATCGAGATCTTCCCGGCCCTGCCGAACCACCAGGTCGACCACCCGTCCGAGGACCGGCACCAGACGGCCGTCTGACCGGTCGGGCGCCCGGGCCGCACCGGCCCCGCGCGCCCGCACGACACGGTGTCGCCCGGGCACGCGGCACGGCGGCTACGCCAGCCGGGCCCCCTCGGCGGCGAGGGCCGCTGCCCCCACGATGCCGGCCGCGTTGCGCAGCTTGGCGGGGATGATCGGCGCCTTGAGCTTCAGCAGCGGCAGGAAGTTCTCGTGGTGCTTGGAGACGCCGCCACCGACCACGATGAGGTCCGGCGAGAAGAGCATCTCGACGACGTCGAAGTAGCGCTGGAGCCGTTCGGCCCACTCCTCCCAGGAGAGGTTCTCGCGGTCGCGGGCCGAGTCCGCGGCGCGCGACTCGGCGTCGAACCCGTCGATCTCGAGGTGCCCCAGCTCGGTGTTGGGCACGAGGATCCCGTCGACGACGAGCGCGCTGCCGATGCCCGTGCCGAGGGTCGCGACGAGGACGGTCCCGCGTGTGTCCTTCGCGGCCCCGTAGCGAACCTCGCCGATCCCGGCGGCGTCCGCGTCGTTGATGGCGACGACGTGGCGCCCGGTCTCCTCCTTGAGGAGCGCGGGGAGGTCGACGCCCTTCCACGACTTGTCGAGGTTCGCGATGAACCCGATCACGCCGTGGTGGAGCGGGCCGGGGAAGGCGACGCCGATGGGCACGTGGTGCGGCAGGTCGTACTCGTCGACGAGCTCCGCGATGACCTGGGAGACGGCCTCCGGCGTGGAGGGCTGCGGCGTCGGGATGCGGTGGCGTTCCTCGGCGAACTCGCCCGTCGAGAGGTCGACGGGGGCACCCTTGATGCCGCTGCCGCCGACGTCGATCCCGAACGCGAGGCCGTGGTGGTGGTGTGAGTGCTTGCTCATGGCAGGGTCAGGATCTCCGCTCCGTCTTCGGTGACGACCAGGGTGTGCTCGAACTGGGCGGTCAGCGACCTGTCCGCGGTGACCACGGTCCACCCGTCGTCCCACATCCGCCACTCGGGGCCGCCCAGCGTGAGCATGGGTTCGATCGTGAAGACCATCCCTGGTTCGATGATGGTGTCGTGGTCGGGGGCCGCGTCGTAGTGCGGGATCACGAGGCCCGAGTGGAAGGCCTCCCCGACGCCGTGACCGGTGTACTCGCGCACCACACCGTACCCGTGGCGGTGCGCGTACTTCTCGACGACACGGCCCAGGACGTTGACCTCGCGCCCGGGGCGCACGGCCTTGACGGCCCGGTCGAGGGCCTCGCGCGTGCGCTGCACGAGCAGCGCGGCCTCCTCGCTGATCTCCCCGACCGCGAACGTGGCGTTGTTGTCGCCGTGGACGCCGCCGATGAACGCCGTGATGTCGACGTTGACGATGTCGCCCTCGACCATGACGGTCGAGTCGGGGATGCCGTGGCACACGACCTCGTTGAGGGACGTGCACAGCGACTTGGGGAACCCGCGGTAGCCGAGCGTCGACGGGTAGGCGCCGTGGTCGAGGAGGAACTCGTGCCCGATCCGGTCGAGCTCGTCGGTGCTCACGCCCGGCGCGACGTGCGCCCCGACCTCGGCGAGGGCCTGGGCCGCGATGCGGCTCGCGACCCGGATCCGTTCGACCGTCTCGGGAGCCACGACGTCGTCGCCCGTGAAGGGCCGCGGGCCGGGGTTGCCGACGTACTCGGGTCGCGGGATGGAGCGCGGCACGGCGCGCGGCGGTGAGACCGTCCCGGGGACCAGGGGTCCGCGCGGGGCCGTCAGGAGGGGAGAACCGGGCATGGCGCCAGTCTACGGAGCCGCGCCGGGGCGGCTCGCCCGACGAGTCGGGGGAGTGTGCGGCAGGATCGTCCTATGACGAACGAGCGATTCTCCGACGACGGCGACCCGGCGACCGAGGAGCAGTACTACTACGACACCCGGACGGGCGAGGTCTCGAAGGGCCCGCAGTCCGCGTGGTCCTCCCGCATGGGCCCGTACCCGACGCGTGAGGCGGCGGCCAAGGCGCTCGAGCTGGCGCGGGCCCGCTCGGAGGCGTGGGACGAGGAGGAGCGGGAGCGCGAGCAGGACCGCTGACCCGGTCCCGCCCGACGGCGTCGCTCACCCGGGTGCACAGGAGCA